>JAJRUR010000129.1 GCA_024277695.1 Bacteroidota bacterium
CGATACCTTTATTTTGGAGATCTGATATAAGATCCTTCAGCATGTGGACAGCACTAGAGTCGATATTATTGATGGCTTTGGCATCTATAATGATATGTTTTAGTGCGGGTTTTTTATCGATAATTTTGGAGATATAATCTCTAAATGAATTAATATTGGCAAAGTAAAGCTGTGCATCAAAACGCATGATGGCAATCGAGTCATCTGCAATAAGTTGGTCAAAGCGATCTATATTACGATATAATTCCGTACCATCGACTTTGCCCAGTTCTGCCATATGAGGATATGATACTCGATAGATGAGCATAGACATCGAAAGGATAACTCCAATCAAAATGCCCTCTTCTATACCTAAGGTCAAGGTCCCTACGGCAGTGACCATAAAAAGCCAAAAGTCCCTTTTGTCTGTAGCCCAAAGATGTCGAGCCTCTTTGATGTCAATGAGTCCGAAAACAGCCACCATGATGATAGCTGCAAGCACAGCTTTGGGCAAAAAATAAAAATATGATGTAAAAAACAATAGAGTAACAATGATCAAGAGCGCGCTGATAAGTCCAGCCAAGCCTGTTTTTGCTCCGGCCTGATCATTGACAGCAGTTCTAGAAAAACCTCCTGTAGTCGGAAAGGCACTAAACATAGAACCTCCGATATTGGCCAGTCCAAGACCAATCAATTCTTGGTTCGGCTCTAGTTTGTAATCTTTGTGTTGAGCTTGTATGGCTTTGGCTACAGCTATAGACTCCATAAATCCAACAAAAGAAATCGTGAGAGCAATCGGCATCAAGTGTTTGACCTGAGCAAAATCCCAATCAATACCACTAAAAGGAGGTAGTCCTTCGGGTACTTCTTTGACTATGAGCACACCTTGCTCATAAAGTTGAAAAAAATACACCACCAATATCCCCATTAAGACTACCAACAAGGGTCCCGGCAGTCGTTTATTGATCTTTTTTAGCACTATCAAAAATGCTATAGATGCTGCACCAAGAAAAAGAGTAGGATAGTTGATATCGCCCATTTTTTCGAAGATATACAAAAGTGTCTCATGTACTTTTCCTCGAGGAATCTCAATCCCCAAGAGGTGCTTCAATTGGCTGAAGCCAATAATAACTGCAGCTGCAGATGTAAACCCTGCAATCACCGGATGAGACAAAAAATTGACCAAAAATCCTAGTCTGAGTACACCCATAATAAACTGAATGAGCCCGACGAGGAGTGCAAGTAAAATAGTCAGCTGGATGTATTCAGGTGATCCGGATGATGCAAAATGCCCAATACCACTCGATATCAAGAGTGCGACCATCGCTACAGGCCCTACAGCTAACTGTCTGGATGTACCAAAAAGTGCATAGATGATCAAGGGTATCGTAGAAGCGTATAATCCGTATATGGGAGGAAGTCCTGCAAGCATCGCATAAGCCATACCTTGAGGTATCAGCATAACTCCAACCGTCAGCCCTGCCATAAGATCACCCGTTAGATAGCTCTTTTTATAATGAGTTACCCAGTCTAAGAATGGAAAGTATTTATGCATAATTTGATTTTTGATCAAAGTATGCGACAAAGGTATAACACGGTTTGGAAGGTGATGGTGACAGGAGTTACCAAACAGCTCTAATGGGGCAGCTTACTGCGCAAGATCCCATAGAGTAAAGTGCCCAACAGTGCACCGAACAATACAATGATAATCGCAAAATATCCATATCCGATCATCACATAAATCGGTCCCGGACAAGCTCCGGAAAGTCCCCAACCCAATCCATAGATAATCCCTCCCATCAAATAGGGTATAATACCTTTTTTGTACTCATTAAAGCTTATCTCCGTACCATACACCGTCTTTTGTTTGCGTTTCTTGAGCCACCAAATCATAAGCATACTGAGCAACATTGCAGATCCCATCACACCATACATATGAAAAGACTGGAAGCGGAACATTTCATAGATTCTATACCACGAAAAGACCTCTGATTTGGCCAGTACGATGCCAAATAATACTCCTGTAAACAAAAATTTTAAGTATTTCATACAATTATTTTGATCTCTAATATTTTTAAAAAATGAGTGGCAGTATAAAATATACCATCACTAATCCACCGATAAAAAAACCGGCCAAAGCAATAAAAGAAGGTATCTGAAGATTGGCCGTACCACTGATAGCATGACCTGATGTGCAGCCATTGGCATAGCGAGCACCAAACCCCACCAAGATACCCCCTATCAATAATATGGCTATACCCTTAAAGTTTTTGCCGCCGCGCAAATCATAGATCTCAGGGGGTACATGCGATGTACCTACTTGTTCAAAACCCAACTGACTCAATGCAGTCTCCGTCTTGGGATTGAGCTCGACTCTATGGTCGTAAGACAGATAACGTGCGGAGATAAATCCACCCAAGATGATGCCAATAATAAATACTATGCCCCAAATTTTGGCCTTTAGATCTATCCGAAAATAATCAGCAATCCGATGAGCTCCCGCAGCAGAACACATGGTCTGAAAATTGCTCGAGACACCGAGCTTCTTACCCAAATACAATTGCAAAAACATCACCATAGTGATGAGCGGCCCGGCTACATACCAAGGCCATGGATTCATGATGAAGTCCGTCATAAGTACAAGTTTTTTTTAGTAGTTATTTTTGATTTTAACAAGGGCAAAATTAAACTACATTTTGTACTTTACCCTACGCTACAGCACAAATCTAATGTAGCTTTGGTCACACAACATTCTATCATCTATTAGTAAGACCACAACCTCCTTGCAGACAAACGGATATGTTTCTCACCATCCTACTTAGGCATAAATCGGGTCACTTCGATTTTATTGCGGAAGTGTCGTATCCGACCACTATCGCTAAGCTTTTTCATCAATCTGGAGATAACCACTCGAGAAGAATTGAGTTCGGAAGCAATCTGAGCATGTGTAGTATCAATAACTCCCGAACCTGTGACCATAGCTTTGTCCTCAAGGTACTTGTAGAGTCTAGTCTCCATATTCTGAAAAGCAAGAGTATCGATAGCATCAAGCATTTCGTCGAGTCGTGTATTGTAACTTTCAAACACAAAAGTCCTCCAGGTTTTGTATTTGACCAACCAGTCTTCCATTTTTTGGACAGGGACCATGATAAGCTCTGTCTCTTGCTCCGTTACTGCTCGAATAGCACTTTTTTTGCCACTGAGACAACAGGACATCGTCATAGCACAGGTATCACCCAATTCGAGATAATATAATAGTATCTCATTATCGTCCTTGTCCTCCCGAAGGATACGTATAGAACCACTGAGTATTAAAGGCATATAATGTAGCGGCTCATTTACATCGATAAGGATGGATTCCGGATCAATAGTCCTGAGCTGTCCGACCAGAGCAATCTCACCAATGAGATTCTCCTCAAAGATAAACCGATACTTATGGAGTAATTTTTCGCGTAGATCTAAGCTCATGATTATTTTTAGCCTGTGAAAATACAAAACTATCATCGAACGTACAAACTGGTGAGTTTTTTGTTTAGTCATTCGCTACGGAACCAATGTCACTTTTGTAAACTCTTCGGTAATCCTTGAACATCCAACAGATTGAAAAGAAGAGATACCCTATATATTCAGCCCAGCTCTCTACCTACGATAAAAAAAATCTAAGCCGCACTTGACCAAAGACCATCCAGCCGTGTATAGCTATCCTGCGGATAGAATTGCATCTTTTATATTTTTCTTAACCTCGGAGATATCGCTTTAGTCGGGGGGTAAAGTACATTGTAACTATTCAGTGACATACCAACAAATAATAATATGTATCATATTATAACACTGTCAATTATACCATATCTGTAATATAAATATCAGCTAATAAGCTATATGCCATGCTCGCAGTCTGACATCATCAACTACGGCATAGCCCAAAACAAGTGTGCATACAACATCAGAATCTTCACAAGGACGAACTAATTCAGCACTATTTCGTTTATTGTGATAGATATATAGCCACAGTCTTCTATATCTGTAATTAATTTAGTAATATTGTTATTTCTTTACTTAAACCCATGGATGAAAACGATCCCATAAGATGAACAGAAAATTTTCAGAAAAGGTAAAAAACGTCATTGCACTCGGACGAGAGGAGGCAAAAAATTTGGGACATGACTATATCGGAGCAGAACATTTAGTACTCTCTATCCTAAAATTTAAAAACAATCGAGCCACCAAAGTCTTGGAATTTTTGGACATAGATTTGGATGAACTTCGATACCAAATCGAAGAAAAGTTGAGTACTACATCCTTTTCAGAAAGGGAAAGTAATCAAGTAAATAGCCTACAACTCAATAAACAAGCACAAAAGATACTAAAGATCACCTTTCTAGAGGCAAAATCCATGCACTCGGATATGATCTACCTAGAGCACTTGATGCTTTCTATACTTAAGCAGCAAGATAATGTAGTGACCAAACTCCTCTACGAAATGGATGTAGATTATGAGACCTATCGTACAGAGCTGGAGTTTACGATGCACGAAGAAGAACTAGAACAATTTGACATACAGGCAGAAACCCCGGGATCAGAATTTGAGGATGAAGGCGGAAGATCAGATGCTCCCCTATCACGTATGTCCAAATCCAAGTCACGCACTCCTGTACTGGATAACTTCGGAAGAGATATCAGCAAGATGGCAGAAGAGGACAAACTTGACCCCATCATAGGCAGAGAAAAAGAAATAGAACGTGTATCCCAAATATTGAGCCGTCGTAAGAAAAACAATCCCATACTCATCGGAGAACCGGGAGTAGGCAAAACCGCCATTGTCGAAGGGCTCGCCTTACGAATCAAAGAAAAAAAAGTATCACGTACCTTGTTCAATAAGCGCATAGTAATGCTGGATCTTGCTGCTCTAGTGGCAGGAACCAAATACCGAGGACAGTTTGAAGAGCGGATGAAAGCCATTATGAATGAACTCGAAAATACTACAGAAGTCATCCTTTTCATTGATGAAATACACACTATCGTAGGTGCAGGTGGAGCGACCGGTTCGCTGGATGCTTCTAACATATTCAAACCAGCGTTGGCTCGAGGAGAGCTCCAGTGTATTGGGGCATCTACTTTAGACGAATACCGGCAGCACATCGAAAAAGATGGTGCTCTCGACAGAAGATTCCAAAAAGTATTGATCGAGCCGCCATCAGCAGAAGAGACCATACACATATTGAACAATATTAAGTCCAAGTACGAAGACTTTCATAATGTCATATACACGGATGACACAATAGAAGCATGTGTAAAATTATCAGACAGGTATATTTCAGACCGGCATTTGCCTGACAAAGCTATAGATATTCTAGATGAAGTCGGAGCACGAGTGCACCTCAAAAATATATTTGTTCCGGAACACATAGAAAAGCTCGAAAAAGAAATCGAAGAAGTCAAAGTCAGCAAAAATCAAGCAGTCAAAAACCAACAATATGAAAAAGCTGCTGATCTTCGAGATCAAGAAAGTAAACTGATCAAAAAACTCGAACGCGAAAAACAAGTCTGGGAAGAAGAATCCAAATCCAAGCGATATCCTGTCAAAGAAGAAGATATTGCAGAGGTCGTCAGTATGATTACCGGCATACCGGTCAACCGTGTGGCTCAAAGCGAAAGCAACAAACTCGTTGGGATGTCGGATGATCTAAAAAAAATGATCATAGGCCAAGACGAAGCTATAATAAAAGTCACCAAAGCAATCCAACGAAATCGCGTAGGCCTAAAAGACCCATCGAAACCCATAGGCTCTTTTATCTTTCTAGGACCAACCGGTGTCGGAAAAACAGAACTCGCCAAGGCACTAGCTAGATATATGTTTGATACAGACAATGCACTCATCCGTATCGATATGAGCGAGTATATGGAAAAATTTAGCATCAGCAGACTCATCGGTGCCCCCCCGGGATATGTGGGATATGAAGAAGGTGGACAACTCACCGAAAAGGTACGACGAAAACCCTACTCCGTCATCCTGTTGGACGAAATAGAAAAAGCGCACCCTGATGTGTATAATATACTACTACAAGTACTCGATGATGGTCAACTCACCGATGGATTGGGTAGAAAAATAGATTTCAAAAATACCTTGATCATCATGACCTCCAATATCGGTGTGCGACAGCTCAAAGACTTTGGCCAAGGAGTTGGTTTTGCTACCAAAGCACGTAAAGAATCCGCCGATAGCCATACTAAAAGTGTAATCCAAAATGCCTTAAAAAGAACATTTTCACCCGAATTCCTCAACCGTATCGACGATATCGTCATCTTCAACAGCTTGACCAAAAAAGATATTTTTAAAATTATCGATATCTCCCTTCAAGATCTGTACGGGCGGATAAAAAATATGAACTATCAACTCGAACTATCAGATGAAGCCAAAGACCTCGTTGCAGAGCACGGTTTCGACCCACAGTTCGGGGCACGACCATTGCTCAGAGCTATCCAAAAATATCTCGAAGATCCGCTTGCTGAGTTTATTCTGGGTAACCGACCACCGGAAGGTGCTGTACTCAAAGCAAAACTTCATCCGGATGACAAAGAAAAAATCATCATCGAATTAGGTGCAAAAATCAAAAACACAAAAAATTAATTCATCTTTTTATAATCCATACTCATTTTTTAATAAAACACAAATACAATTTGGCTAGAAGAAAAAAATCATCAAAACGACCACAGTTCAAACAAAAAAAACGATTTAATACCAATCAATACATCCGAGTACCCGAAATCCGGCTGGTAGGAGATAATCTCGAAGAACTCAGCCGAGAAATAGGCCAAAAAATAGAAGCCGGTATCTATCAGACAGCAGCAGCCCTTCAATGGGCTAAATTGATGGAATTGGATCTCGTAGAAATATCACCGAATGCAGACCCCCCGGTATGCAAAATCATAGACTTCAAAAAGTTCTTGTTCGAAAAGAAAAAGAAAGAAAAAGAGTTTAAGTCCAATACCGCCAAAACCGTCATCAAAGAAATCCGTTTCGGACCCAATACTGATGACCACGACTTTCAGTTCAAACTAAAACACGCTAAAAGTTTTCTAGAAAAAGGCTATAAGGTAAAGGCATATGTCCATTTTAGAGGACGAACCATCGTCTTCAAAGATCGCGGAGAGCTTCTATTGCTCAAATTTCTTAAAGAACTAGAAGAATACGGTGTGGGCGAAAACCTCCCAAAAATGGAAGGACGACGGATGCATATCATGATCGCCCCCATAAAGAAAAAGAAAAAATAGGCATCGCGTAAGTCTTGCTGATTTCTCAACTTTCGTAGGATGGCTGTGCTTCCAACTGCTAGCATAGCTCTACAGAGTATCTGCAAAAAAATCTCACAAATCCTTGCTCCTTTGTAAATAAATCTTACCTTTGCGCACTCTTTTAATCAAAAGTAACAGAGCTATGCCTAAGATGAAGACGCACTCCGGTGCAAAAAAACGATTCAAATTTACCGGGTCGGGCAAAATCAAGCGATTCAAAGCCCGTACATCCCACTTGATGCGTAAAAAATCTACCAAGGCCAAAAGACATCTACGCGGTAGTACAACCATAAGCGATGCAGATTATGGCCGTATCAAAGACATGCTCTGTAAATAATAACAATCAAAAACTGTAAACCATGCCTAGGTCAACCAATAAAGTAGCTTCTAAGCATAGAAGAAAAAAGATCATCAAATCCGCCAAAGGTTATTTTGGCGCACGTAGCAATGTGTATACCGTAGCCAAAAACGCCGTAGAAAAGGGATTACAATATGCTTACAGAGACCGAAGAAATAAAAAACGAGAATTTCGTAAGCTCTGGATCGCTAGAATCAATGCCGGAGCCAGACAGCACGGATTGAGCTACGGAACATTTATACATAAGCTCAGCCAAGGCAACATCGGGCTCAATCGCAAAGTACTTGCAGATCTAGCTATGAATCACCCTGATACATTCAAAGCAATCGTAGACAAGGTAAAATAATCGCAAAATCATACCAATCCCATAGACACCAAGGCTTAACTTCTCAAAAAGGGTTAAGCCTTTTTTTGCTTAAACCAAAATGCGCTCTAGCTTTTGTATGCGAGACCTGAGCGAACCACAAAGCTCTATAAAGGGTTTCTTATCTTGAATCAAACGATCGCGATACAGATCATACAACCGGTCGCGATCATTAGGGTGCTCCCGCAAAACATCCGGCTCCCAAGGCATATCCGGTTTGCACAATACATACAAATCCACATCCAAAAGATCATAATAATCCTCAATCAGCGGATGAAACGTCCCATAACGCTCTCGATACCATATACTCAATACCAAATGTGCCGTATCTGCTATAAATGATCTCTTACCCAAATATGTTTCGAATGTGCTTTGTTGCGCTTGAGCTATATGCAATATATCCCTACCATCATAGGGACGATCCAATTCGCTCAAATAAGCTCGAGCATACTCCTCCACCAAAGGCCAACCCATCCGCTCGGACAATGCTTCAGACAAACTGGTCTTACCACTGGACTCCGGTCCCGTTATGACGATCATTCTATTCAAAAACACAAAATTGTCTAAAAAAATTTGAGCCTCAAAATTACAAAGAACTGGATTTGTTAGCATCTTTGTAGTAGCAAAGATTACAATATTCGGTATTGTCACGCTAAAAAGCCATCCGAGTGTTTGTAGCAATGCACAAAATAATTAATCGATGCATACCATAGAGCCCTATTATAATTGGAGAGCCTACTATCTGGCTGAAAATGATAATAAAAGTCCTTTTTACGGACGACAGTATAGCGAATTTTCTTTTCGCAATAAGGTGTATAATTATTACATCCACCCACAATGGGACCATTTTGGGTCAGATACACTCTATGCCAAAATTCTGTTTGTGGACTATCAAGAAGGCTATGCGATCATCGAGCTCATCGGCGAATGGAATGACTGCCTTTATGAAGATATCCAAGCCCTAAAACAAAATATCATCGACGAACTCATCCAGAATGAGATCTACCGCTATATCTTGTGTTGTGACAATGTACTCAACTTTCACGGATCAGATAACTGCTATTACGAAGAATGGTATAACGAAATCATAGACGAAGGAGGATGGATCATGCTACTGGATACATTAAAGCATGTCGAAGACGAAATGCGATGTGCCCAGATACACCACTATGCCCTACTAGGTCCATCTTATAATCAACTACACTGGCGTAACCAAAAACCCGAAGATCTATATCATTGGGCGGATATGGCCGTTACAAAATATTTGTCAGAAGCCTAAGGAATATGTTGCACAAAGCCGGTTTTGTTAGCGTCATAGGCCTCCCTAATGCAGGTAAATCCACCCTGAATAATGCTCTGGCAGGCATCGACCTATCTATCGTCAACCCCAAACCTCAAACTACACGCCACCGCATACTATCCATCGTAAGTGGCAAAGACTACCAAATCGTCCTCTCTGATGCACCGGGTTATATCAAAGATCCCAAGTATAAACTCCAAGAAAACATGAACCGTTTTGTGCACTCGGTATTTGAAGACTCGGATATCTGCATGATTGTCCAAGACTCCAAAGAAGCACAACTGCTCGGGCCGGAGATCATAAAGCAAATCAATGCCTTCGAAGGTCCCAAAATTTTGGTGCTCAATAAGATAGACCTGGCCAATGAAGATCAACTACGCCTCTTGACCAAGCAATGGTCAGAACGCATTGCTCCTGACCACATCATCCGAACAGATGCTCTCAAGAAAATAGGTATAGACCAATTGTTGCAGCTTCTAATAGACCACTTACCATATAGCCCGCCATACTACCCAAAAGACCAACTATCGGATCGATCTTACCGATTCTTCGTAAGCGAAATGATTAGAGAAAAAATAATGGAACTCTATCAGGATGAGATACCTTATTCTGTCCAGGTAATCGTCACCGAATATCAAGAAACCAAAACCAAAACCGGAGAAGATCTAGTGCGTATATATGCCTCGATCATAGTGATGCGCGACACCCAAAAGGCAATTTTACTGGGCAAAGCCGGCAAATCCATAAAAAAACTGGGAATCCTCGCCCGAAAATCCATAGAAAAATTTATAGGAAAAAAAGTCTATCTCGAACTCACTATCAAAGTCAAAAAGAACTGGCGCAATGATGAAAGAATGCTAAAATACTTTGGTTACTAGATTTGGTAATGTACCAAAATGTAAGAGTTTTCTCCCTTGTTGTATGGTCTTGGATATATAATCTATATGTCATCATTATTTGGCTACAGAACATTCATGTCAGATAAGGACTTATATATTTGGTAATGAATGCCAAATGAATCAATTTTGTACGAAGAAAAGACGTATGAGTAATATAGTAGCCATCATAGGAAGACCTAACGTAGGAAAATCAACTCTATATAATCGATTGATTGGAGAACGGGATGCTATCATAGATAATCAAAGCGGGGTAACAAGAGATCGGCTATACGGACAAAGCCATTGGAATGGTAAAGATTTTATGGTGATCGACACCGGTGGTTATGTGCGTCATACAGATGATGTTTTTGAAAAAGCCATCAAAGACCAGGTACATATAGCTATTGAAGAGGCTCAGGCGATCATCTTTGTAGTTGATGTCACAACAGGGATAACTGACTTGGATGAACAAATCGCCGATATTCTCCGCAAAAATACCAACAAGCCGGTTTTTTTGGCTGTCAATAAAGTTGATAATCATCAACGGATGTTGAGTGCTAATGAATTTTGGTCACTAGGTTTTGAGGAGACACATTTTATTGCGTCCATTAGTGGTAGCGGCACAGGCGAGCTATTAGATGCCATTATCGAAGGCCTACCGGATGATCCGATCACAGAAGAAGACCTCCCAAAATTTGCGATAGTAGGTCAGCCCAATGTTGGCAAATCTTCCTTTGTAAATGCCTTACTTGGCAATAAACGAAACATCGTTACGGATATCGCCGGCACCACGCGCGATAGTATCCATTCGATCTATGACAAGTTTGACAAAAGATTTATGATCATCGATACAGCCGGTATTCGCAAAAAAGCCAAGGTACACGAAAATCTAGAGTTTTATTCTGTAATGAGAGCCGTTAAGGCTATAGATCAGGCTGATGTCTGTTTTCTGCTACTCGATGCCAAGAACGGTATCGAATCCCAAGACCTCAATATCCTAAATCTAGCTATTCAGCGCAAAAAAGCAATCATAATTTTGGTCAATAAATGGGACCTGATACAAAAGGAAACGGCTACAGCCAAAATCTATGAAGAAAAAATAAAAAATAAGATAGCTCCGTTTAGGGATGTCCCGATTTTGTTTATCTCCGTACTCGAAAAACAACGTATTTTTAAAGCTATGGAGCTAGGACTCGAAGTCTATCAGCGGCGTACTGAGCGTATCCCTACTGCCAAACTCAATGAATATCTACTACCCATTATAGAGCAAACACCCCCCCCGTCACATCGAGGTAGATTTATAAAAATAAAATATGTCAAACAGCTGCACCTCGGGTATCCGGTTTTTGCATTTTATTGTAACCATCCCAAACATATAAAACCAAGCTATAAGGGTTTTTTGGAAAACAAAATTAGAGCCAAATATAATTACAGCGGAATACCGATTTCTATAATTTTTAAGTCTAAGTAATGAGTACCTTTGTTGATACACCTATAGAAGGCCTTTGGATATATACACCAAAAATCCATAAAGATGAACGAGGATATTTTTATGAAAGTTATCAAAAAGAAAACTTTGACCAAAAAATTCCGAATACCGTTTTTGTCCAAGATAACCAAGTAGCCTCTAGCTATGGGGTATTACGTGGTCTGCATTATCAGACCAAATCTGCTGCTCAAGCAAAGCTGATCAGAGTGCTTCGAGGAAAAATATTGGATGTAGCTGTAGATATACGACCTAATAGCCCTACTTATGGGCAGCACTTCAAAATCTTACTCAGTGCAGAGAACCAAAAACAGTTTTTTGTTCCGCATGGGTTTGCGCATGGGTATGTTGCTTTGAGCAATCACACGCTAGTGATGTACAAATGTGATCAATATTACTCACCAAAACATGAAGCAGGTATCCGATATGATGATGATCAACTCCATATTGATTGGGGTGTTGATCCTTCGCTGATGATCATTTCTGAAAAGGATAGTTCTTTGCCTACTTTTGCTAATGCTACCCCTTTTGATGAAAGATAAAATACAAATATTGGTCACTGGGGCTGCCGGCCAACTGGGTCAAGAAATCAAATCAAGATCAGAGGAGAAAAAACTTTTTGATTTTATTTTCGCTGATAAAAGGATGCTGGATGTCACGGATAGAGTTGCTGTCCATAATTTTTTTAATTCAAGGGACATCGACTTTGTTATCCATACTGCTGCGTATACTAAGGTAGATCAGGCGGAAAAAGAAAGATTGCTTTGTCACAAAGTCAATGTACAAGGTACTAAGCATATCGTCGAGGCATTGAGTGGTAGCAGAACTTGTTTGATCCATATTTCATCGGATTATGTTTATCATAATGACTTACGTCGTCCCTTGAGGGAAACTGACCCGACTACTCCGATGGGTGTTTATGCCTTGAGCAAATTAGACTCGGAGATGGTTGCTTTGCGTCATCCTTTTTCTTTTGTACTCCGTACTTCTTGGGTCTATGGTATTTATGGGCATAATTTTCTAAAAACGATGATTGGATTGATGAATTCTCGCAGGAGATTATCTATTGTAGATGATCAGATTGGTCAGCCCACTTGTACAGCTTCTCTTGTCAGGGCAATTTTTAATATGGTGGATTGGGTTATAGAGAATCCTTGTGTATCTGATGCTTTTGGTGTTTATAATTATGCCAATAAAGGACCTTGCAGCTGGTATGACTTTGCGACGGGCATAGCAGAGGAACTGAGGATAGATGATTTGAATCTTGAGCCTATATCGTCAAAGGATTATCCTACACTCGCTCAAAGACCTCCGTACAGTGTGATGGATTGTAGCAAATATATGGCGCTGACCGGTGATACAATTCAAGACTGGAGGTTTTGTCTCCAACAGACGATCCAAGGGCTTTTATACTAAGGTAAACTTTTCATTATTTTTATACCAATTCCTAATTTATCGGATAATTTAGGATTGATACTCCTATATTATCGGCTATTTTAGGATTATCACTCCTATATTATCGATTTTACTCTTAAAAGCTTAGCTATCTCGAGCTCAAGTAGTACTCCACAAATTTCATAAAATGATATTTTTGGATTGTCTTTCCTAAAATATCTGGTATTTTAGGATATGCTATCCTATTTTATCGCTTTTTGAAAAAAAGTGTATATTTGTGGTGATTTATTTTAGGAATATATCATGCTATGATTTGGAGAGAATTATATGATGCACTTGAAGCGCATCTTCGGCATAAGAACTACACGATTCTGACTGGTGCTCGACAAGTGGGTAAGACATCGATATTAAAAAAACTATATGGCACTCTTAGGTCAAAGGGGGAGCATGCTGTTTTTATCAATTTAGAAAATAAGGAAATCTTGAGAGATCTGGATAAATCTCCGATGTCGGTTTTTGATTTTGTTTCTTTGAAGCCTACAAAAATCATTGACGGGAAGGCAACAAATCGAATATATATTTTTATTGATGAGATTCAATATTTGGAGGATCCATCTAATTTTCTCAAATTTTTATATGATGAATACGAGTACAATGTCAAGATCATAGCCACAGGGAGTAGTGCATTTTATATTGATCGCAAGTTTAAGGATTCGCTTGCGGGAAGTAAGCGAATATTTCAATTGTATCCTTTATCATTTAGGGAGTTTTTGAATTTTAATCAAGAAGAAGAAATAGTAAGCGACATTGACTACCAAGTCAGGGAGCCGTCTTACAAGTCTTCTTATAGGCGTTCGATAATGAGCTACTTATTTGAGTATTTGACGTATGGGGGATATCCCGAAGTAGTGCTGGAAGACAAAGTCTCAGAAAAAAAAGAAATTCTTTTGGATCTAAAAAACTCCTATTTGAGAAAGGATATCTTAGAATCCGGAATTGAGAAAGAAAGTAAATTTTTTATTTTGCTTAGGTTACTGGCTGATCAGACCGGACAACTGGTCAATCACAATGAGCTAGGTAATACGATTGGTTTGGATAATAAAACTGTAGATCGATATGTCTATATTCTACAAAAGTACTTTCATATTGATCTGATTACTCCTTTCTATAGCAACCTAAGGAAAGAACTTACAAAGATGTCTAAGCTGTATTTTAATGACATCGGCCTACGCAATGTATTGCTTGGAAATTTTGATTTTGTCAAAGAGCGCACTGATCGGGGTGCTCTTCTTGAAAACTTTTATTATACACAACTACGCAGGCGACATGATCCCACGAGTATTCATTATTGGCGGACAGCTGATAGAAATGAGGTTGATTTCGTGATCGAAGAGCAGCATAATAAGGGATATGCCATCGAAGTAAAATGGCATTGTAAGCAATTCCATAAATCCAAATACAAAAAATTTATACAATCTTATTCGTCTTTTCCTCTAGTTTGTAAGGATGTGTATGACAAAGACATACTCACTACATAATTGGGACTAAGTGCTAAAAGTCTGCTTTTGCACCGAGTAAAAAAGAGCGCGGCATGCCGGGACGTAGTCCGGCGGGTCGGCGTGCAACTGCATATACTGAGCGAGTCAGATTATTAGCTGAAGCAAATAAACTGACTTGCTGTCCCAATCGATATCGCATGCTTGCATCTATAATCGTATATGCATCAATGGATTGGCTCTCAAGAATCTCCACTTGACCGGGTAGGGTACGCATTTGATCTTGGTATTTCGCATGAAGATAGACAGCAAAGCGATCCAATTCAAGACCTAACCGAAGACTCAATTGATGAGGTGCCAAATATGGAAATTCATCACCGGCAGATACCTTGCCCCAAGCCCCAAAGTCACTATCAAAGTCATTTCTAAATTCTGAGTCCGTATAGCTGTAGGCCAATGTGAAAGGTAATCGGATATCCTTCTTGGTGTTATCTATCTGTAGTACATAACTTAACTCTAATTCCAGTCCTTTCGTCAGCACCTTACCTCCATTGAACAAGTCAGCTGTACCTAATCCACCTGCTGCTGACAAATCACTACCGAGCAAGTTATCATAGTCGTTTAAAAAAAGTACTGCCTGCGTAGAAAATGTACCGCGTGTATGACGTAACCCAAATTCATAGTTGATACTCTGCTCCGGCTCAGTCCCTTCTTTAGAACCCGGAGGAGCAAATCCCTTATGCACACCTCCAAATAGTCCGGTATATCGGTCAAACTTATAATCCAGACCTATCCCGGGTATAATGACACCAACCACATTTGTGCGTTGCCTACGATCCAATCCTTCTCGATGGATATCACTCTTGCCATAATCACTCCTGATGATCTGTATATGCTCATATCGAAGCCCGGGTATCACACTGAATTTAGCAAGTTTCAGACGATACTGCACAAATCCAGCCAAGGCATCTACAGTCTCTACACGATTGCTCTCCGTCCCGGGGATGCCGGCTTTGGCCAATTTCATATCACCATTTTCCATACTATACTCATCGATCCATTGAAAACGGTCTATCTGATCTCTATGTAACCGAAGACCTATATCCAATTCATGCTCTATTGCTTCGGTACTAAATTGCATCCCCAACCGTGTCTCTACACCTGTAGCAAAATAGCTGCGATTATTGGCCTTGAGATACAAAACATCTGCCGGATGAGCTATACCTATCAGTGCATTGTAGGCTCCCGGATACTGCTCAGGGTAATCTAATAAAGTGGATATTGGAACAGGATCTGAACCGCTCTCTGTAAGCTTATCCAACTTGTACCAGTTACGCGAAAATGTAGTCCGATATGCTACAGTACTCCACTCGACTTGCTCTGCTATTTGAGCTCGATGCGTCAGAGAGAGTTGGGTCTGTCGCGCCCTTATCTCATCTTTTTGTGACGCAGCATACCGTCTATAGGGATCTGTCTCAAAATCCTCTTGTGTCAATCCCAAGTAGGTCTCTGCAGCTCGTTCTGTACTCAGTCCCCACTTCAACTCTATGGATTGTCCAAACTTAGCATCATCGGATGTACGCCATCTGAGCTTTACCAGATAATCTTTCTTATCAAACCCTGTCTCTCCTCCACCATCCAATTTCTTAAATCCATCCGCTCCATACTGATAACTCTCTACCAAAAATCCAAAATGAGTACCTTGATCTCCTACATAGCTATGAAGATTCTTCATACCAAAACTACCCGAAAACAAATGTATCCTTCCGGAAAATTCTTCAGGTATCGCCGTAGATAACAAATTAATAGCTCCACCGGTAGTATATGGACCATACTTGATCTGACTACTTCCCTTCAGAATCTCAATTCCTTGCATCCTCCCAATCGTAGGAAAATAATAGGCTGCCGGAGCTACATATGGAGCAGGAGCCATGAGTACACCATCCTCCATAACCGTGATTTTAGAACTCCGCTCTACTCCCGTACCACGCAAACCAATATTGGGACGAAGACCAAAACCATCTTCTTCCTGTACATTGACCCCGGGCACCATACTCAAACTCCGATTTACATCCGTATAACTAAATTTCTCTATTTCACGAGGTGATATATAACTCACCGATCCGGGTATATCTCGAAGACCTGCTATCCCTTTTGTGATAACCACTATTTCTGATAGGGTGGATACGGATTCTTTAAGTACTATATCGATGACCTTATCTTCCTCCGCTCTTAACTCAAAAGTACGTTTCTCTGTTTGATACCCCAAGGAGGATACATACAACACATGATGCCCGGCAGCAAGCTGATCCAGCTTATAGCTCCCATCTGAATCCGTAATATCTCCTTGAGTAGTTCCCTCCAAAAATACAGATACACCTGAAACCGGCAGATCGCTAACATCCAAAATAACTCCGCTAATAGACCCCTTCTGGGCTATCACGGTCGCTAGGGATAAAAGCATGTATATAATAAGTATTGTTCGCATCACTTCATTATTTAGATTTATTCTTAATAAAGACAAATAAAGTGCTTATTTAGATATATTCCAAATAAGATGTCGCTTTTTTTTGTTTCGTTCTGATCTATCCAATAAAGAAGCATTCTACAACAAAAAAACAACTGTAATTCATTGCTATTTTTTTTTAAAAAAAACAGCCCACAAGCAACTAAGTGTATAGAAAAACGTATCTTTCCTAAAAGAAACTTTAATCATAGTAAAAATTTTGATGTCTTTTTCAAGATCAAACGATGTATGTACATTACTTTTTGTACTATTCAGTCTGCCTCTTTTGGCTACACACAATAGGGCAGGAGAGATCAGTTATGTGCAAATAGACCAACTTACCATCGTTGCCACGATCACCACTTGGACCAAAACGAGTAGTACAGATGTAGATCGGGATAGTTTAGAAATTTTTTGGGGAGATGGGACTTCGGAATTTATTCCGCGCATCAATGGTAGCGGAGAAGAACTGCCCAATGACATAAAAAAGAATCTCTACGTAAAA
>JAJRUR010000130.1 GCA_024277695.1 Bacteroidota bacterium
CCATCGATGGTAACTCCTTCAATGGAGTTGCTCAAAATCTTTGCGCCGGTGATTATGTGATTACTGTCAATGATGCCGGACTCAATATGACCGAAACCAAAACAATCAACATCCAAGGCCCTGAACCCATGGTCGTTACTTTGGATATCACCCAACCCTCCGGACCGCAAGAGACAGATGGTCAGGTGATTGTATCTACTATATCAGGTGGTACACCCCCTTACGATATCGTATGGATGCAAAGTAACTCCGATACACTGCGTAACGTCGGCCCTGGTATGTATGTCCTAACGGTATTTGATCAAAATGGCTGCCAGTACCAAGAAATGGTCGAATTGATTAGTGATTCGGATCGCTGTTTCAAAGGTAGTCCCGTCCTGACGCCAAACGGAGATGGAAGAAATGACGAATTGGTCATTTCTTGCTCGGAATTCTTTAATAGCGACCTCAGAATATTCAATCGATGGGGACAACTCGTCTTCGCAGATACACATTACGAAAATACTTGGATCGGGGTAGACCTTCAGGGCGAACCTGTCCAAGACGGTGTATATTTTTGGGTGATCCGTGCAGAATTATCTGACGGCACTACAAAAGAAGCCAAAGGACATGTCAACTTATTCCGAAATCTTAGATAAAATCAGCTCGCAATAAAATATATTATGATGATAAAAAAACTTTATATAGCAGCTCTCGTAATCTTCGTATTCTGTACCGGACTTACGAAACTCTCAGCGCAAGAAGAGACCTTCTATACACAATATTATCTCCATCCCATCTATATCAATCCCGCTTACGCCGGATTCGAAAACCAAAATAACTTGCTGCTGAACTTTAGAAACAGATGGTCAGCTTTTCCAAATTCACCCCGAGCTTATACTATCAATTACGATGGAACAGCTTCAGAAAATTTTGGAATCGGAGCTCAACTCTGGTCTGAAAAAATAGGCGATATAGATGCCTTTAAGTTCGGGGCAAAATTTGCCTACAAACTCAGATCGGATATCGCCGTGGTCTCCTTAGGGCTCTCCGCTGACTATCAGACCTATAGCCTAAAGACAGAGGTATTTGATAGCGAACTCTATGACCCCGATGACCTCGTCGCTATGCGCGCCGCTGAAGGCTTGAGTTTTTTGGACGTTGGTGTTGGTGTCTTTGGTGTTGTAGATCAGAGATTTAAATTTGGTGTCACCCTCCCAAATCTAATGTTCGTACGAACAGCTTCAGTTGATCCTACACTCGTAGATGACGATACAGAAAAATTCCTCGAAAGCTACTTTATCTTCCTGGCTTACGAAATCGATGTACCCGGCCAAACCTTCTCCTTCGAACCCTCAGTACTATTCAAAAAAGAACGCCTAGTACCTTTTCATACGGATTTTAACCTCAGGCTCAATTTCCTCGACAAAAAGTTGATCGGAGGCCTCTCTTACGAAGTAGGTGCCGGAGACCGACTGGGTTTACTCATCGGAACAAGATTCTCTCAGTTTTTGATCAGTTATTCTTTCGATCTGAGTTTCAAAGAATTTCAAGACTACTCAAGCGGGTCGCACGAACTTACTATGGGTGTCCGTTTTGGGGCACGCAAGGATACAGAAACAGGAGATATGACCAAATAATAACTTTAGGCATGGTTTTTGCATATTGTCTAATTGGATAAAATATATTATGAAGAAAGTGCAGATGATACTTTGGATGGAATACATTAAATATAGAGAAATTATTTATTTGAGTGAAGACATATAAATAGTTCTACTTTGTAATGCGCTAAAAAAACGTATTTTAGATATTACAAAAGTTTTTAATGTAAAATATACCTTGCATAAGGTATATAATCTCATCTAGGCTGATGTATCTTTGTACTGAAGAGGCGATTGGAGAGTGGTGAGTGTAACAAATCTCAAGACTGATAACCGATTTTGAGGAAAGACAAAAGTTGACGACGAACGAACAAGTCCTTTCTTTTTTCCTTGCAAGGTTCCCCTCGTAACAGATTGAGATTATATATCTTGGTATGCATATTATGTTGGCGTAGTAAACGTACTACGAACACATGTATATATATATGATTAAAACATTCTGTAATTTAATAACAAAATCAAATCTCATGAAGAAGACGAATGTAATTTTTCAAGTAAGTTCGAGATTGAGCCGCGTAGCTCTCTTGGCATTACTTGCATTTTTGTTCGTTGGTGTCCAAAATTTGTCCGCTCAGCAAGCTGTTGATAAAGCTTCTGCGCAAGATAAATTTGCCGGCCCGACGTACATTGACTCTGATGCAGCATTGGTTGTGATCGACGAAGAGATCCAACTCATACGCTTCCAGCAAGAACACCATCCGAAAGCGGATGAAAATCCTTTATTGGTGAAACGTGGCGATATCGCAGTACGTCACCTCGAAGAGATGAAAGTCAAAATCCTATTAGGAAGATCCGTGAAACAGGCACTCTATGAGACCATTCACAATTTTCAATTGGAGGTTGATGCTTCATCAAAAAGAGAAGATAGTGAACTCCGTCAGATGAGAGCTCACATGCACCAAAGATTCACTATTTAATCAATCCCATAACGAAAAAAAATAATTGATCTCATGAAAAGAAATTTATTTACTTTATTAATTGCTTGTTGTATGGTATTCTCTACAGCAAGCTATGCACAGGATGACTGTGCAACTGCACTGCCTTTGCCCATAGGGGGAATGGTTAGTGGAGACATTCAAGGAGGTACTACCGAAAATATATTATGTCTTGGAGGTAGTATGGCAAATGAGGATTGGTACACTTTTGTTGGTGACGGTTCTACTATCTCCTTAGGTACATGTAATGATGGTGATCCTAATACAGGATCAGCAGCATTTGACTCTGAAATTCGATTATATTCCGGCTCTTGTGGTATGTTGGTTTGTGAAGATCAAAGTGATGATGCATTCGGATGTTCCGGTTTTAGTTCATTAATTACAAATTTCCAAACGACCGCCGGTACTACCTACTATGTGGCTGTAGGTTATTGGATATCTAGCGGAATTTCTGCTGGAGCTGATGGAACTTATACACTTTCCATGCAAGTCCACTGTTCTATTTTAGGAGCACAAGCCGTTGCCAATGCTTGTGATGCTCAAACAAATGAGTACACAGTAGATGTAACTGTAACATATGTCGGTGCACCGAATAGCGGTACGCTAGACGTATACGGACAGTCGTTTCCTATTACGGGCTCTCCACAAACAGTTACCTTGACAGGTTTGCAATCATCCGGCGCATCACAGAATTTGAATGTAAGCTTTTCTGCTGATCCCGCTTGTAGCTTGACCCAAGCTGATGCTTGGACTGCTCCGCAACCTTGTAGAGAGTGTGATGTGGTTTGTCCTCAAGATATGACCGTAAACCTCCAACCCGGAGAGTGTGATGCCATCGTAAACTACAACATTGAGACCGTTGGTGCTTGTGAGGTGGGCATTACCGGATTTGCCGGATATTATGACCCTACCAGACCACAAACCCTCGTGTTTCCAGGTACTCCACCACTTGGAGGTCCTTATAAAGGATGGACAATTACAGCTACCGGTGGTTCGATCGCTGATATCTCCGGTGCACCTGCAAGCGTTAGCTTGACTTCCGGTGACCTCGCTATTCCTGCAGCCGCTTCTATGTCGATTACTATTCCGGCTGACGGAGTGATCAACTTTGACTGGGACTATGAAACACAAGATTTAGGTAACCCAACGGATGATGTATTCGGTTATGTCCTCAATGGCAACCTGACAATGGTTTCCGCAACCAACTCGCAAAACGGTGCTGATATACAAAATGGTTCCGAAACCGTTAATGTATCTGCAGGTGATGTCTTTGAGTTTAGAATGTGGACAAATACTGGACTCTTCGGCTCTGCTACAACCATTATTTCTAATTTCTCTGCTCCAGGCATATTGTTACCTAATTTGACTGCAGGTCAATATAGTGGAACACACTTCCCCGTAGGTACTACTCAAGTCTGTTGGGAGATTGATGATAATGTAGGCGGTACAAACGAATGTTGTTTTGATGTCGTGGTAGAAGCCTACCCAAATCCTACGAACGTACTCGCTTGTAATGACAATGTCCAAGTGTCTCTAGACGACAATTGTGAAGCAGTCGTTACTACAGATATGATCCTCGAAGGTGGACCATACAAATGTTATGATAATTATATGGTAGCTATCGAAGGAGTAGGAGAGAACTTAGGTGGTATGATGATTACAGGCGACCAAATCGGTCAGACACTCACAGTTACCATTACAGATCCCGAAACAGGAAATACTTGTTGGGGTACCATCACGGTAGAAGATAAATTGCCACCGGCAATCGAATGTGTAGATTTGACCATCGAATGCGATGCTCCACTACCAACGGAGCCCGGTGTAAACGATGCAGCTGAGTTTGCAGTGACAGTAGATACCGTATTCCCAATTTTTGATGCACTTACCGGTAGTGGTGGTGGTACTGGTCTTGGTCCTGTGGATGTACCTATAGAGGTAAATATTCCTCAAGCTGATCCGAATGTGCCGGTTACTATTACAGACCTCAATATTCACTTTGAGTTTAGTCACACATCTGCCAATGACCTCGATTGGAGATTGGTAGGACCAAACCAGCAGTCCCAAACTGTTTTCGTAACAGGTTGTGGAGCCGTACCAGGAGACTGGGATATTACATTTGATGACGAGAGTAATAGTACAATCTTTTTCTGTGCAGATGTTACTCCTGGAATTGTCGTAAGACCAAACCAATTTGGAGCAGATGACTTGAACCTTTGGGATGGTGTAGATCCAAACGGAACATGGCACTTGATCGTACTTGATGATCAAGCCGGAGATGTTGGAGAATTTAGACAAGTACAGTTGATATTTACAGTGGACGGAGCTTCTGGAAATACAAGTTTAGACGCTTGTGGCGAAGTAACTGTTGAGTTTGAAGATGATCCGGATAACAGAGAATGTGAAGGCGAGTTTAGCCAAATCATCACACGTCATTGGACAGTAACTGATGAATCAGGAAATGTCTCCACTTGTGAGCAAGATATCTATTTAAGAAGAAGAGACTTACTTGATGTAACTTTCCCACCGGACTACGATGCTATCGATGATGGTGATCCTTGGGGATTCATGCCTATGCTTAACTGCCAGGATCGATGTGAGAATGGTGGTGGATGGGCTTACATCCAAGATGGTCCTTATGCAGGTAACCCAAGTCCAACGGATGACGGCACTTGTATCGGTACCGGAGAGCCTTCAGCGATTACTTGCGGTACACTTCAAGCTACATTCACAGATTTGAATTTCCCAATTTGTGAAGGTTCTTTCAAAGTACTTCGTAATTGGACTGTACTTGACTGGTGTTCAGGTGACTTTATCGAACATCAGCAACTGATAAAAGTTCAAAATGTATTACCTCCGGTGATTACTTGTCCATCAGATGTTACAAAGGAAGTAACAGGAACAGACTGTGATCGTGATTTGATGACAGTGGCATATCCTTCGATTGGAGCTGCTTGTTCTGGTACTGCTACTGCTACACCTTCTATGGTATTGGCAGATGGTACTGAAGTAGAAGCAGGAGTTGGCAATAACGCAAGATTGCGCTCTAAAAATGCTTCTGATCCTGAATCAGATTGGATAGTAGAAAATCTACCTCTGGGTGCAAATGTTGTTACTTGGACAGTAAATGATGACTGCGGTAATACCAATAGTTGTACATATACTATCTTCATTGAAGACAATACTCCTCCTACAGCAGTATGTGAGTCTTTCCGTCAAGTTTCTTTGACGAATGACGGTTATGCTACAATTTATGCAGAATCGTTTGATGATGGTTCACATGACAACTGTAACGATGTGTACTTCAAAGTACGTCGTATGGTACAAGGTGAGTGTGACCGTATCAACGGTGATGACTCCACTTTACCCGGCTATCAGGAATGGTTTGATGACTATGTGAAGTTCTGTTGTGAAGACATAGAGAATAATAATATAATGGTCGTATTCCGAGTCTATGACTTAGATCCGGGAGCAGGACCTGTAGCACCGGGTGCTTATGCCGGACACTGGAACGAGTGTATGGTAGAAGTAGAAGTTGTAAACAAACTTCCACCGGCTATTGCTTGTCCTCCGGATGTAACTTTAGATTGTGATGATGACATTGATGGTGAGATTTTAGCCAACAATGATATCGACAACCCATACGGATATGCCGCTACTACGAGCAATTGTGGTGATGAAATCACCGTAACTGTAAGTGAACCTGGAGATTGCTCTTCAGGAAGTAGATTCTGGGCACGTACATTTAGAGTGACTGCCAATGGACAAACAGCTACTTGTACACAGAGACTGTGGATATTGGATACCAATCCATTTGATATCTGTGATACACGTGCTCGCTGTACTCCACGCACATTTAGATATGTCTGCGGAGACCAAGTCAATGGCGTACATACATTTGATGATGATGTCGAGTGGCCTTGTGATCTCTATTTGGATGAGTGTGCAGGAGGAGTGGCCCCTGAAGATTTGGCAAACAATAACGGAAGAGACTTGAACGGTCAACGCATAAGCTTGAACGCTTATCCTGAGACATTCAATGAGACCTGTGCTCAAATCACAGTGGACTACGAAGATCAAATACTTACTATCGTCGAAGACGCTTGCTTCAAAGTATTGCGTACTTGGGTGATCACAGACTGGTGTCAATTTGATGCTGTAACACGTGATCCTGACGATCCGAATAGATTCTTGGGATACTGGGAGTATATCCAAGTGATCAAAGTCAATAACTC
>JAJRUR010000131.1 GCA_024277695.1 Bacteroidota bacterium
AAGAATTAAAAAAGAAAAACCAGGTACTCTATCTTTTACCGGAGGTTGCCCTAACCGCACAGCTGACTAGAAGATTGAGATCCATATTTAAAGATGATCTACATGTTTTTAATTATAGGAGCACTAATTCTGAAAAAATAACGATTTGGAATAAACTCATCAGTAACCAACCCATCGTAATACTCGGTACGAGATCATCTATATTTTTACCATTCAAATCTCTCCAGCTACTTATCGTGGATGAAGAGCACGACGTCTCTTACAAACAACAAGATCCTAATCCGCGCTATAACGCTCGCGATGTCGCTGTCTATATGTCTCGGTACTTTGAGAGCAACATCTTACTCGGGACTGCTACTCCGAGTTTTGAATCCTACCAAAATGCCCTTCAAAAAAAATATGCCCTGGTCACTCTAAATACCCGATATAGTCAAATAGAGCTGCCCGATATTGAAATGGTAGATATGAAAAAAAGCTATAAAAGAGGAGTGGTAAAAGGAATATTTTCTAAGCGTGTACTAGAAGAAATAGAAAATACAATCTTAGAAAATCGACAAATTATTATTTTTCAAAATAGACGTGGTTTCCATACGACAGTCAACTGTCAATTGTGCGATTGGATATCCGGCTGTCCAAACTGTGATGTTACACTTACCTACCATAAGTATTCTGAAAAACTACACTGTCACCAGTGTGGTCATATCAGCAAAGTACCAAAAAAGTGTCCAGCTTGCTCTAATATTATTCTCAAACAAACAGGATACGGTACGGAACGCATTCAAGAAGAGTTAAAAAATATTTACCCGGACTTCGTTATCAAGAGATTGGATGCAGATACGACCAAACAAAAGAAGTCTTACGAAAATATTATTTTTGATTTTGGTGCTCGTAAGATCGATATACTTGTCGGGACACAAATGGTCACTAAAGGTTTGGATTTTAATCATGTGGGTTTGGTAGCAGTACTACAAGGGGATCGCATACTACATTTTCCGGATTTTAGAGCAGTAGAGTATTGCTATCAGATGCTCACACAGGTAGCCGGACGTGCAGGACGTAAACACAAAAAAGGCAAAGTGCTCATCCAAAGTTTTAGCCCCGAACATCCTGTGTACAGTTACATCCAACAAAATGACTATGCTGCGCTTTTTCGGAATGAAATCCGCCAAAGAATACAATTCCAATACCCGCCAATAATACGATTGATTCGATTCGAAATCAGACATACAAAAACTGGAAGCCTAGGTAATGCTGTCCGGGTATTTTTGAAAGAAAGAAGTTCTTTTCTGGCTAGTCACTGTCTTGGACCGGCAACACCACAGCCTTCGAAAATTAGATCATACTACCGTCGTAATTTTTTGATAAAAGTACCCAAAAACCCCAATACTATCCGGACATTAAAATCTGAATTAGTAGAGTTAAGAGATGAAATCAGAAGGACAAAAGGGTTGAGTAACACCAGAGTAATCATTGAGGTAGATCCGACCATGTGATGTCTATTTGGATATAAGAGTGCAGGCACTTAATCATCTTTATCTGCCTAGTCGCCAACTATGGGATATCGAAGCACTCGGTACTACAACAATATTTGCACCTACGGTACTGCGAACAGTTGCTCCGCCGGAGCAGATGATAAAATAGATGAATGCAACTAAAGTAGCCCCAGCAGGGCGACCTAATTGTAGAATAAACAGGATAAAGAAACTATAGCCCCGGCGGGGCGACCTGTAAAATATGTGTGATTATTCATTATCGCTTAAATAGCCCCTTTTTTTCTATTTTATAACTACTGAAAGTTGAATTATATAAATTCATGTATTTTTGCGGCTCGAAGGGGCCTTAGCTCAGTTGGCTAGAGCACTTGACTGGCAGTCAAGAGGTCAGGGGTTCGAATCCCCTAGGCTCCACTCCATTCGTTTTGTTGTTGTGGATTGTGGTCTTGGTAGTAAGCTAGGTTGGGAAAATTGTAATCATAATAATTTCGACGAAATTAGACCTATTAAATAATTTTGTAATATTTAAATCGCTGTTTATTATGGCTTTCTCTAAATCTAATATTTTTACTGAAGAAGATTATCGTAATGCTGTCACTTGTAAAGCACTTGGACATCCTGCTAGAATCTTCATTTTAAAATACCTTCATGCCGAACAAAATTGTATCCCGCAGGAGATTCTGAAGCACTTGCCTTTATCTAAACCAACGATTTCACATCATCTCAAAATATTGAGAGAAGCCCAAATACTAGACTTCGAAGAAAAGTATCCAAACATCATCTATCGGATATCGGATGATCTATCAAATTTTCAAAAACAGACCTTAAAGAACCTATTCAGTGTGGTATAGCTTGGTCACAAAATTGGATAAACAAAACCCTGAGCTAGCTAAATTATTTATTTTGTTGACAGAGATTATTCAAAAAATTTTGGGCTTTGTACTAACTTGCCCTTTATTCATCCAAAAGAGAACAAAATATGACTTATCAGATCACAGACCTTGAAGACTATAAAAACACATATCGACGAAGCATAGAAAATCCCGAAGCATTTTGGGCCAAACAGGCAGAAAGTTTTCAATGGCATAAAAAATGGGATAAAGTATTGGAATGGAACTTTACAGAGCCCGATATAAAATGGTTTGATGGGGCTAAGCTCAACATTACAGAAAACTGTCTGGATAGGCATCTTTCAAACCGAGCTGACCAAATAGCTATTTATTGGGAGGCAAATGATCCAAAAAATCAAGGACGTAGTTATACTTATAAACAACTCCTTTCGGAAGTTTCCAAATGTGCCAATGCACTCAAAGCCAACGGTATCCGGAAAGGTGATCGAATCGTCTATTATATGCCGATGGTTCCGGAATTGCTCATATCCGTTTTGGCTTGTGCCCGTATCGGAGCTGTACATTCTGTAGTATTTGCTGGATTCTCCGCTCAAGCACTTGCCGATCGAGTCAATGATGCTCAAGCCAAAATGATCATTTGTTCAGACTATAATAATAGAGGAGCCAAACGCATTCCTGTAAAGGCCGTCGTTGATCAAGCCATAGATATCGGATGTCCAAGCATCCAAACGGTTCTAGTACACAAAAATACCGGTGATGCTATTCGATGGTCAGCTAAGGATAGATGGTGGCACGACGAAGTAGATCCCCAATCCAACCAATGCGAGGCTGAGGTGATGGATGCAGAAGACTTGCTTTTTATATTATACACATCAGGATCTACCGGCAAGCCAAAAGGAGTGGTACATACTTGTGGTGGATATATGGTCTATACCTGCTTTAGCTTCAGAAATGTATTTCAATATCACGAGGGGGATACCTTTTGGTGTACTGCTGATATCGGTTGGATCACCGGACACTCCTATATCATTTATGGACCGCTCTTGGCAGGAGCTACCTCTGTCATGTTTGAGGGAGTACCCACCTATCCGGATGCCGGAAGATTCTGGGCTATTTGCGAAAAATATAAAGTCCATCAATTTTATACTGCTCCGACAGCTATCCGCGCCCTCATGGCCAAAGGAGATGACATCCCCGATCGATATGATCTAAGCAGTCTGAAGGTACTGGGCTCTGTAGGTGAACCCATCAATGAAGAAGCTTGGCACTGGTACAATGAAAAGATCGGAAAAGGCAAAGCCCCTATCGTCGACACTTGGTGGCAAACCGAAACCGGAGGTATTTTGATCTCTCCCTTGCCGGGAATTACAGATACTAAACCGACCTATGCTTCATATCCCCTACCTGGAGTTCAACCGGTACTTATGGACCCTTCCGGAAATATTATCGAAGGAAATGATGTAGAAGGTTTGCTCTGTATCAGATTCCCATGGCCATCTATCTTAAGAACCACTTATGGAGACCACGAACGATGTCGGCAAACCTATTTTTCTGCGTTTGAAAATATGTATTTTACCGGAGATGGTGCCCGTAGAGATGCTGAGGGTCGTATCCGTGTCATCGGTCGAGTAGATGATGTACTCAATGTATCCGGACACCGTATGGGTACTGCAGAGGTCGAAAACGCCATCAACGAACACCCAAGTGTCATCGAATCTGCCGTCGTAGGATACCCGCATCCCATCAAAGGTGAAGGTATTTATGCCTATGTCATACTAAATGGCTCCAACATCGATAAAACAACGTTCATCCAAGAAGTCCGCAACACAGTAGCACGAGAAATAGGTCCCATCGCCAAACCTGATAAAGTACTCATCGTCTCCGGTTTGCCAAAAACAAGATCCGGAAAAATAATGCGGCGCATTTTGAGAAAAATCGCTTCCGGTGATGCATCCAACTTGGGAGATATATCTACATTGCTCAATCCGGAGATTGTAGAACAAATCAAAGCAGCTGCCGGAATTTCTTAAAACAAAGGCAGCCCTATATATCAAACACCTACAATCTGACCTTGAGCACACCAAGAATTGTATATATTTGCGACTCCAAGCACTAAAACATATGGGGATAATTTTGGCTTATGCGCGACTGTTGTCGATTTTATTTTTCATTCCGATATTCTTACTATTTTATTTTGTTCGATCGATTATTGGCGGACCCGATATGCGTGTTGCCCTAACTGTTCGCCGATTTTATTTGATTCTCATTAATAGGATTCTAGGTCTAAAAATCCAACTCAAAGGCACGCCACCTACAGGTGCAGGTCTGTGTGTTGCCAATCACCGTAATTTTATAGACCCCTTTGCAATCATCCGTTGGACAGATGCACTACCCGTAGCAAAAGCCGAAATCGCAAACTACCCCATCATAGGCAAGGGTGCAGCCATTACAGGAATTATTTATGTCAACAGAAAAAGTAAAGACAGTCGTTTTCAAACCAAACAACAGATCAATACATGGATCCAAAAAGGATTCAAGGTACTCATCTATCCGGAAGGAACCGTCAATGCTGCAGATACTACTGCAGATTTTAAAATGGGTTCTTTCAAAATTGCCGCCAGATCAAACTACCCGGTCTTTCCTATAGCTGTAGAATTTGAGCATAGATCGGATCGATGGTTACCCAATCAATCCATAATGACTATCTTTAAGCAAATTTTATCTAAACCTCAATCTGTGCTAACTTTGAGTTTTGGAAAAGCCTT
>JAJRUR010000132.1 GCA_024277695.1 Bacteroidota bacterium
AACAAAAGTAATCCTACAGGATATAAAAACTAAAAAACAAAAAACACTTTTTAAATACGGATATCGCAATACTTTTCAAGCTACCGATTACAATTATCCCATTATAGCATGGCATCCTTACGGGGATCATTTGTCCGTATTTTATGAACATAGGGATGTAATTTATCATAGAGTCATAAAGATTACAGACGGTACATATACCGAACGGACCACTCCACCGATGTATAGAAGAATCTTTTCTGCTGATTATATCGACCAAGAAAATATAGCTCTTTCTGCCACTACGGATGGATATACTGATCTCTACTTGTATAATCCCGTACGAAACGAAGATAAACGACTAACCCGTGATATCTTTGACGACCACGATGTGCGCGTAGTGCGTTTTGATGGGGAGAAGGGTATTCTTTTTAGCTCGAATAGAAACTTTGCACAACAAAAAACACATCAATTTAATACCATCCTACCCCTAGGAGATTTTGATCTGTTTTTCGTACCGATCAAACAACCGCAAAAAATCATACAGCTAACCGATACGGATTGGATAGACGAACGACAAGCTATTATGCCGGACGATTCCACAATAGCATATTTGAGCAATAGTTTTGGCTTAACAGATCGCGTAACAGCTAGTATATACAAGCAGCAAATCCATAGCCAACTTACCGAAGAAGATAATGCACAGCTCCTCTACAAACTAAGCGAACGCAGTAGATCATCCTACCTTCAGGAATTAAAGTCTTTTGACTACACAGCTCGTATGGATCGCTTTATGGATATACTTCAAGTATCCGGCAGAGATTATGCATTATACAAAAAAAATATAGTTCAACAGACAAAAGAAAAATCTAAAAGATGGTATATACAACGCAATGTAATTGCCACAAAAAAGGAAGTCATAGGTAAAAAGGATAGCACAGTACAAGTGCCCTATGCGCTAGAGTTTATAAGCAAATATCCGGATCCGCCAAAAGATAAAAGATCCGATCCCCAACACCCAACTATTACTGAACATATACCAAGCACAGATAGTATTGTCACACTAGAAAAAATCAATTCGTCTAGAATTTTGGGTAGTCGAGTACAATTTAGGGTTGCAGAATTTGATATGGATTTTAATAACGATCTACTATTCGATGGTCTTCAAAGCTTTGCCGGTAACGGCAATCAAATAATCAATCAAGCTTTTGGACTTCTATTAAAAATGAAAGTACTCGATCTTTTTGAAGATTATCAAATAGAATTAGGTGCTCGATATCCAACTAATTTTACCGGTTCTGAATATTACTTAGTAGCAGATAATAACAAAAGACGTATAGATAAGCGATATGCATTTTATAGAAGAAGTAATACAGTTTTTCAAGAAATTACTCCACAATTTGCAGAAATAAAAAATAAACAGATAACCAATTTAGCTTTTGTACGTTGGAAATATCCTTTGGATGTTTACCGATCTGTACACGCTTCGTTTACTTTTAGAACGGATCAATATTTTAGTCTGATTAGTGATCAATCTACTATAGGAGCAAGTGATGATATAGCCCAACGTTTTGGATTACGCCTAGAATATATATTTGATAACAGTTTGCAAAAAGATATCAATATACTTCTTGGTACTCGGTATAAATTTTTTGCCGAATTGGTCAATAAAACGGAAATATCTTTATTTAAAGATTGGAAGTTTAAACCCAACAATGGTTTTATGACAGTTTTGGGTCTCGATGCCAGACATTATCAAAGATTGGATAGACGATCTGTATTGGCCCTAAGAATGGCAGCTTCAAAATCTTTGGGTTCAGAAAAAATACTCTATTTCCTTGGAGGTATGGACAATTGGTTTTTTGCAACTCAAAATACATCTGTGTCGGTACTCAACAATGAAGGTTTTGCCTACCAAAGTTTGGCCGTACAAATGAGAGGTTTTGATCAAAATATACGCAATGGGAGTTCCTATGCCTTGGTCAATACGGAGCTGCGCATACCGATAATTCAATATTTCAAAAAGGATAGACTACGATCTGCTTTTATGCGCAATTTTTTGATTACAGGATTTTTTGATATCGGAACAGCTTGGTTGGGAACTACACCCTTCAGCGACGATAATCCTCTAAATGTCATCACCATAAGCAACGGTCAAAATACGATACGCGTCAAATACAATAGAGATCCAATCGTTTTTGGATACGGTATGGGTATGCGTTTGGCTATGTTTGGCTATAATTTTAGATTGGATTACGCCCAAGGTGTTGAATCCGGACTAAAGCAAAAGCCGATAGTATATTTCACAATAGGTGCAGACTTTTAGCTCCAATGCTCAGAAAAATCCTTACTTGACTTCTTAACAGATACTTGATCGATAAACTCTGCCATCACTTTTGTAAAGAGATTAGGCTTTTCCATCATAGGAGCATGACCACATTTTTCAAATGATACGAGCTTCGAATTTTTGATCAACTGATTAAATCGCTTACCCACAAACAGCGGTGTGATTTTGTCATTCTTACCCCAAACTAATAATGTAGGTACTTTGATCCTATGTAGATTCTTTTCCAAATTACTTCGCACTGCACTTTTTGCCGTCATCACAATGCGCAAGCCTTTATTGCGATCATTGACTGTCTTATACACCTCATCCACAAGATCCTTAGTAGCTACTTTTGGATCATAAAATGTAGATTCGGTCTTCTTTTTAATAAATTCATAATTACTCCTCTTGGGAAAACTCTTTCCAAATGCATTTTCGAAAAGTCCCGAGCTACCCGTAAGGATGAGGGATCTGATCCCGGACTGCTTGCTCAATGCATACATCAAGGCAATGTGACCACCGAGCGAATTACCCATAATATGAATATCTTTATAATCTTTATACTTGATAAAATCCGTAATATATCGTAATAGGCCCCGAATAGAAGTCTCTTTTAGAGGTAGATCGTATATAGGTAATAATGGGACAACTACTCGATACTTGCTCCCCATCCTTTCTATTATTTGCTCAAAATTACTTAAAGCACCAAACAAGCCATGTAATAATACAACAGTCTCCCCCTGCCCTGAAGTCTCCAGATAACGATATCGTCCTTCAATATTTATATGATGCATAGTGCTGTACTCAATAATTTGGTATCAAATTTATGAACTATTTTTCATTCTATATTAATCTAATCCCATAAAATAACAAAAACTCCACTTTTTAACATTTCAACGATATCTAAAACGATGCATCATACGCAATATAACTAACAAACAAATCAGTCCCATACCCTGATGCAAAACTCCCCACCAAATCGGTATTCCGGATTTGCTCAAAATCACAGTAGTCACACCCAGTAGATACTGTAAGAAGAGCACTACAGCAGAAATGACGACTACTCTCAAAAATACACCCGCATAGCTACGTGTACGCTTATAGAGTCGCCACAATAACCAAAAGATACCCAAAGGTAGGATCCGATGGATAATCTGAACCCAAGCTTTTAATGCAACCGCTTGCTCATAATATATCAGATCATGCTTACTGATCGGATAACTTAAGGCATTTAACGTCATTTCTGGCTTCAACCAAAGTGGAAAATATGGAAATACCAATCCCGCTCGCATACCCGCCATCAATCCACCAAAAATGAACTGAACTACGAACAAAGCCAATAACCCTACTGCAAGCTTATGGGCGGATCGCAAGCCTTCATTTCTCACTTGAGAAGCTCCCAATCCCAAAATCGTCCAGTATATCACTCCTAATAAGATACCGGCTATACTCAAGTGGATAACCAACTTATACGCACTTACCCAGGTACGAGCTTCATTATGGAGCCCACTCATCACCATGATCCATCCAAAGATTCCGGCCAGCGCTGCTATAAAAAATATCCACCCAAGTCGCTTCCACAATGCAGACCCAATCCACCCTTTCATACCAAAATATATCAAGGGAAATACAAAAACCAAACCCATACTCCTAGCCCATAAACGATGAAACCACTCCCAAAAATATATCCACTTAAATGCTCCTAGAGTCATATCTTGGTGCAGCATAGTGTACTGCTGCTCTGCATGGGTTTGATATTTGTCAAAGGCCTCTTGCCATGATGCCTCCGTAAGCGGCGGAAGCACACCTTTGACCAAATTCCACTCCGTAATAGATAATCCCGAATCCGTCAATCTGGTAATTCCTCCAAGTAGCACTTGTATGAGTACCATAATCAGTCCTATCCATAACCAAATCCTAATATACTTCAAATTAGCTTGCATCGATCATCTATTAGCTTATATCCCCAAATATTTTATCCGTACTGTAATTTTAAACATTTTTATTAATACTTATTAATTTAATATAAATTTCTAAAAATAGTTATTACTATTACATCTGTTAGTATGTTAAAAAATTATATATAAAATATTTTTATTTGTTGTTAGTAACAAATAATATACAATATGCACATAGTTATATACATATTATCCTGCTGATTATCAATAATTTATTTGTTTTATAAACATGTAGTTGATACATAATATGTTTATAAGTATATGGAAGAGCTTTTGTGGATAATTATCAAATCAAGAGGTATTGATACATCGAAAAATAATATATATAAAATACTAATATATGTGCACAGTGCATTGTGTGTCTTATTGTGTATAAAGTTTATTTTTCCACATAAAACTATAAAATTATGTGGATAAATGTAAAAATTAAATTTCTGTATTTTAGTTGATTATAAATTAAATCATTTTTTAATGTTAATAAAATTATGCGTGTAGTTATTCAGCGAGTTGATCAGTGTACTCTGACCATAAATCATAGAACAAAGCGAAAAATAGATAAGGGATTGCTTGTATTACTTGGAATACATGAGCAAGATACCAAAATAGACGTAGAATGGCTAGTAGGCAAAATACTTCATCTTCGGATTTTTGAGGACGAACTGCAAAAAATGAATAGATCCTTGTTAGATATAGAGGGAGAATTGATGCTGATCAGTCAGTTTACATTATATGCAAGTACCAAAAAAGGCAATAGACCATCTTTTATCAAAGCTGCTCCACCTGCCAGAGCCATTCCACTATATGAGTATATGATAGAACAACTGGCTTTGACTCTTTCGGATAAATTAAAAACCGGCAAATTTGGAGCACATATGGACATCAATCTAATCAATAACGGTCCGGTGACAATTATTATAGATTCTATACAAAAAGAGTGATGTATAAGCAGTTTTTGTGCCTATAGTTCTGCGCATCAGTTGACTCCACCACCTAGACCATATCGGATACCTGCACCATAAAAGATTACCTCCCCGGGATACAATGCATCCAAAAACTCAAAACGTAAACAAAGCACGAGACCATTTTGTAGTTTTTTGGGACCTATACCGGATAACTCCAGTTCAGAAAGATGGATCAACTCATCAACATCAGGACGAGAAATATCTACATTTGCCGAATAGATGAGTTCGTGGCCATAGCGTATGTGGATTTCTTTGAGCGCTACATATTCGTTTAAGCGCAAGCGAAAGATAACCTCATGGACAAAACTGTGCTTCTGATCTTCGATGACTACCGTGTGTAGTGGTAGGTGAAACCAATTATTATGTATAGGAAAATTGCCTTTTATCTGCTGAATGATTGTCCCATAACCCGTTCGACGTACGTTGATCGTCCGCTCGGGAAACTCTGAAATGGCATTGACGCCATGCGTCCAATATGATGCCGTATGATGTTTCATGTGATGATAGCTTTTTTTATATATCTGTAGTGTCCGACTTCTTTTCGATCACATCTAGGTACAGTTCTTGCAACTGGGCCCCATCGATCGGAGCCGGAGCATCGATCATAATATCCCTACCCATATTATTCTTTGGAAAAGCGATAAAATCACGTATCGAGGACTGACCATTCATAACAGCACACAATCGGTCAAAGCCAAAGGCTATACCGCCATGAGGTGGAGCACCATACTCAAAAGCGCCCATCAAAAAACCAAATTGTTCCTCTGCTTCAGCATCACTAAATCCCAATAGTTTGAAATTCTTTTCTTGGAGAGCTCTATCGTGTATCCGTATCGATCCACCACCAATTTCTGCTCCGTTGATCACCAAATCGTAAGCATCTGCCTTGAGTTGCTTCATAGTATCGTGATCGCCTCGAAGCATCCGAGAAATATCCGACTTCTTAGGCGAAGTAAAGGGGTGATGCATTGCATGAAATCGTTCCAAATCCTCGTCCCATTCCAAGAGTGGAAAATCAACAACCCAAAGTGGTTTAAAGTCCCCATCACGTATCAACTGCTCTTTTTCACCCATCTCCAAGCGCAATGCCCCGAGCTGTTTTTGCGTTTTCTCTCTTTCTCCGCTGAGTAGGAGTAGCATATCTCCTACAGTTCCGCCCATTGCTTCATACCAGGCAGTCAATTGACTTTCGTCAAAAAACTTAGCTACCGAAGACTTGATCCCTTCTTCAGTCCAGCGTACATGGACCAATCCCTTTGCACCGATCTGCGGTCGCTGTACCCATTCGGTGAGCTTTTTGAGGTCTTTATTAGAATATTTTGCAGCAGCACCTTTGACGCAAAGTCCTACTACCAACTCTGCTTGATCGAAGACACCAAAGCCTCGTCCTTTTGCCAGATCATTGAGCTCATAGAACTGCATCCCAAAGCGCAAATCCGGCTTGTCCGATCCGTACAAACGCAGTGCATCATCATAAGCCATACGTGGAAAATCTTCTAGCTCTACTCCTAAGAGTTCTCTGAATACATGCTTGGTCAGCCCCTCAAAAGTATCCAAAATATCATCCTGATGTACAAAAGACATCTCACAGTCTATTTGAGTAAACTCCGGCTGTCTATCCGCCCTCAAGTCCTCATCTCTAAAACACTTCACTATCTGAAAATACTTGTCCAGCCCGGAGACCATCAAAAGTTGTTTAAAGGTCTGAGGGGACTGTGGAAGTGCATAAAATTCATTGGGATTCATCCTGCTGGGAACTACAAAATCACGCGCTCCTTCAGGTGTACTTTTGATCAAAAACGGTGTCTCGACTTCGATAAAACCTTGATCCGACAAATATTTTCGACTCTCTATAGCTAAGCGTGACCTAAAAATGAGATTCTGCTGAACCGGTTTGCGCCGAATATCCAAATACCTGTATTTCATACGCAGTTCATCACCACCGTCCGTATCGCTTTCGATTGTAAAAGGAGGCGTTTCCGAGCGGTTGAGTACATGCAGTTGTTTGACTACGATCTCAATATCTCCCGTTGGTATTTTATCATTTTTTGAAGACCTCTCGATGACCCTTCCCTCCACTTGTATGACAAACTCTCTACCTAAACCACGGGCAGCCTCCATAAGGGCAGATGATGATTGGTCTTCCGAAAATATCAACTGCGTCACACCATATCGATCACGCAGATCTATCCAAATCATAAATCCTTTGTCGCGAATCGTCTGTACCCATCCTGAGAGTTTTACTTCTTGCTCGATGTGCTTTGTTCGGAGTTCACCGCATGTATGCGTTCTGTACATATTTTATTAATATTTTTTAAAGTTTATTGCACGGCAAAAGTAGATGGATTTTGTCCAAAAACAACTCCTTTGGCTTCAAAAGATCTATATAATTTTTGTTTTTTGCATAAGCTTGCATATTTACACTAGGTATTCGCTGTAGATACTCTATTTGTGAGATAATCCTCTGCCACACAAAAAATATTCATCAGCAGTCCATACCCGCCAATTTTTTATATCTTGCTGCCATGCTAGTAAAAACATATGCCAGTGCAGTTCATGGTGTAGATGCGCAGTTGATTACCATAGAGGTCAATTCCGGTGGGACTGTAGCTATAGGTAAAATTGGATACTACATGGTGGGGCTTCCCGATAGCGCGGTACGCGAGGGTTATCAGCGTATAGAAGCAGCCATTAAGAATATAGGATATAAGCTGCCCAGAGTAAAAATCGTAGTCAATTTGGCTCCTGCCAATTTGCGAAAAGAGGGTTCAGCATTTGATCTGCCTATAGCTATTGGGGTTTTGTCAGCAACCAAACAACTGGATGATGCACTATTAAAAGACTATATGATGATGGGCGAACTGTCATTAGATGGGGGCATTCGACCGATCAAAGGAGCACTACCCATAGCCATTCAGGCACGAAGAGATGGATTTAAAGGGCTATTGGTACCCAAAGAAAACGAGCGCGAAGCTGCCATAGTCAATGATCTGGATGTATATGGCGTGGAGTCCTTGCTGGATGTAGTGGAGTTTTTTAAAGGGCGTTCCGAACTTGAGCCCTTGCATATAGATACGCGGTTGTTGTTCGATGATCTGCAGAACAATTACCAAGTTGATTTTTCGGATGTCAAAGGCCAAGAAAAAATTAAACGAGCTCTAGAGATAGCCGCTGCCGGTGGACATAATGCGATATTGATCGGTCCGCCCGGAGCAGGAAAAACCATGTTGGCACGTCGCCTCCCTACAATCCTCCCTCCATTAAGTCTGTTTGAGGCACTAGAGACCACTAAGATACATTCCGTCGCAGGAGTACTCTCCGAAGATGCCTCCTTACTGACTACCAGACCCTTTAGATCACCCCACCACACAGTCAGCGACGTAGCTTTAGTAGGAGGAGGGTCCAATCCATTGCCCGGAGAAATATCTCTGGCGCATAACGGCGTACTATTCTTAGACGAACTCCCGGAATTTAAACGCTCAGTCCTGGAAGTGATGCGTCAGCCGATGGAAGAACGCAAAGTAACCATCTCACGCGCAAAAATCTCTGTAGAATATCCGGCGAGCTTTATGCTTATCTCCTCGATGAACCCCTGTCCTTGCGGATACTACAATCATCCCGACAAAGACTGTGTCTGTGCTCCGGGTATCGTCAAACGCTATCTCAATAAAATATCAGGACCTCTGCTCGACAGAATTGATCTCCATGTCGAGGTCACGCCCGTAGGATTCGAAGAACTAGCCGACTACAAACCTGCTGCCGAAACCAGTGATGACATCAGAGCACGCGTAGTACTGGCCAGAAAAATACAACAAGAACGATTTAAAGAAAATAAAGAAATATTTGCCAATGCCCACATGCCCAGTCGTATGGTCAGAGAACTGTGCCAGATATCAACAGCCGGACAGACCCTACTCAAAAAAGCTATGGAAAAACTCCAGTTATCTGCTAGAGCTTATGATCGCATTCTGAAAGTCGCACGCACAGCTGCTGATCTATCTGCTAGTCCCGAAATCAAAATCGAACACCTCGCCGAAGCGATCCAGTACCGCTCCCTCGACCGTGAAGGATGGGCTAATTGATCAAAATTTTTTTCCATTTTATTGTACTTATCAAAAAATATTGTACTTTTATCATATTATTGAGGGCCAAGGCATCCCGAAAGCAGTGTTCCTGTCGTCTTCGGACGAAGGACCGATGACAAAAATCGGTAACCAATCTCATGATGGATATAATTAGAACCTATATCACTATATATTTTCGGGTGTTTTGGCTTTTTTGATTCCTTCCGTAGGATGCGACTGCTTCCCCGTGACGGTAAACGCCTTACCCCTTTTGCGTCCCTTGCCTTTTTAACTCTTGTAGGCTATGTACATACAAAGTGCGGCTTGGATCGTATATGATCTTGGATGCCCATAGGCAAGCTCAAGTTACCAGTGACCTATTTTTTAAGTCCACAATCACCAAGACAGCTAATCCAAGAGTACGAAATCACTTGTTAAATGTGGTTTTTTACCGCTTCTATGAATAAAGACAAAAGCTGCACAGCGAAGCGGCGCAGCTTTTGTTTACTTTAATGGAACAACATTTTATTGAGAGTGATTTGACTATATATCCCAGTCTGGAATGTATAATCCCCCTACCAACTTAGGCTACCATTTAGAGTCAGTTCCTTATTATTTTCCATCAGGATTAGATTATTGAATGAGATGGTATTTCCGGAAAAATCGAAGTCAACACTTCCACCACAAACAGCATTATTACCTACCGCTACTGTGGCACATCCATAGCTGCCATCTTCATCTCCACTCTTAAAAGTAAGGGCAACTATTGTACCTTGACTTGCCTCCTCAATATACAGGCTAAACCAGTTATTATCATCGGCATGTACCGGGGTCATTGCTGTACCGACTGGTTCGGCAATTGTACTTCCTTCATTGACTATCAATAGGTAGTTTTGGTTCGCCGAAGAAGTGGTTCTGGCAAATCCTGTAGGAAGTGGTGACATAAGTACACCGAGATCAACTTCATCCCCGGATATAACAATCTTACCGCTAGTAGGACCAAAGGAGCCATTTGTATTCGGATTTTCATTTTCGCTACATCCTGCAAATAATAAACATATCACGGATACAAGAGCGAATCTGGTTACAATACTAAGTTTTCTTTTCTTCATTATTGCACTATCGTTGAGTTTATGGATATTCGTTTATTTTTTTAGCACTTTGCCCCACAATACTTATATACAATGTGCCTGTTGGGCAAATATACAAAATATATAATAAATATCAAAAAATCCAGATTCAAGTCACAAACGCAACTTTTCAGAGAGCTTATAATGAAGAAATCATTTATCAAAAGAAAGAGGAAAACACAATGTTTCCCCTTTCCTTTGAATGGAATATATGCTTATATTTGGCTCTGGTCAAAAAGTTGTAATATAAGTCATATAACCGTAGAACAAAGATACACAATTTCTGTAATATTGGAGCAGGTGTACAAGCAAAAAGAGATTGCCCTAGCATATCGGATAAACGCTTTTTTCCATCAGGTGCTAATATTTTCAACTGGTTAGTAGCACTAACCAGTTGACTATTTTCTTTTTTCAATTTTTTTTAGATATTTCCAATAATTGCAGTTTTTAGTATAATCGTCTTGGTCATTGATCACCGCAACAATATCTAATACAGAGAACGACCAGTTCCTTTATTCCTTCAATTGCATCTTTTAGTTCTTGTCTATATAAAGCATTTTCTCCATGATGAAAAGCAGCATTCATTACTCTATC
>JAJRUR010000133.1 GCA_024277695.1 Bacteroidota bacterium
ATAGCTGACCAATATACGGATGATGATCATGGAATAGCTCTGATGGAGGATGGTCTCTGTGTTTTTGCAGTTTCTTCAAAGGAGGGTATTTTACATTGTGCAATCGAAAAAGCAGAGCAGGCCGGCGCGATTTCGTTTTCTAAGCCCATTTCTTGTCATCTATACCCTATAAGAGTAAGTAAAGTAAAAAAAACCGGTTTTGGAGTGATGAATTATGATGAATGGGATATCTGCAAGGCAGCACTAGTTAGAGGCAAACTACTTGATCTAAAGCTCTACGAGTTTTTGAGGTCAGCTATTGTACGAGCTTACGGTGAGGAATTTTATGCTGAATTGTGTGCTGCTGCAGGACAACAAACATAAGATCTTTTGACGCTTTTCAGCATTCTATGCGTGGGAGTACCTGTATGGATAGTTTGTTACCAAGTTCTTCGATATTCGCACCAAGTTCGTCATCTTTTTTTGTGATTCTAGACCAATAAAAAAAGCTGCATTAATATTACTGCGAAATATACACTGATATGTATAAATGTTATCTTTGCGCCAGTATTTTATAGGGCATTGTCGAATGATCCGATTATGTTCTTTTTAATTGAAAAACGACACAGACTTTTATGAGTAGTTCGATGAAGAAACATGTGTTAAAGAGAGGATTTGATATTCCTTTTGAGGGTGATGCCGAAAAAAGCATATCAGATGTTTCTGTTACACGATTTGCCGTTCAGCCTCCAAATTATAGAGGTATAGCTCCCATTCCTAAATTGCTGGTAAAAATAGGTGATCATATACAAGCAGGTGATGCGATATTTTATGATAAATCCAATCCAGATATACTTTATGTAGCGCCTGTGAGTGGGGAGATTATAGAAGTGCATCGTGGGGAGAAGCGAGCTATTGTAGAGATCGTAATATTGGCGGATAACAAAATCGAATATCGTCAGATGGAGTCGATGGATGTGGGTAGTGCGGATGCGGCGGCTTTGCGAAAGTTTTTTCGCTCTTCCGGACTTTGGCCTTTGATCAATCAGCGTCCATATGATATTGTAGCTGAGGATATAGAGCCGAGCAATATTTTTATATCGACTTTTGACACGGCTCCTCTGGCTCCCGATCTGAGTTTTGTTCTTGATGGAAGAGAATCCGAGTTTCAAATCGGCTTAGATGCTCTGAGCAAAATGACTACCGGAAAGGTATATCTAGGTATAGATGGTCGGAGAGGTGCACAGGTTTCTGATGCCTTTGCAAAAGCAAGTGGGGTAGAGAAACATAGCTTTGTAGGTCCCCATCCTTGTGGTAATGTTGGGGTTCAGATACATCATGTAGCACCGATGGGCTTAAAGGACAAGGTATGGACACTTACTGTCCAGGATGTGATGACGATCGGGAGTGTAATCTCCAAAGGCAGGTATGATGCACGTAGAGTGATTGCACTGACGGGTGCTGAGTTAGATCGCCCGCATTATGTACGCAGCTATATGGGTGCCAATGTAGGAGAGCTTTTAAAAGATGTCCAAGTCAATGAACATTCTAGAATCATATCCGGTAATCTTTTGAGTGGTCAGAAGAAGACTGAAAATCAATATTTGGATGCCAAGGAAGTACAATTAACAGTCATACGAGAAGGGGATTTTTATCGAATGTTCGGTTGGCTGAGCCCGGTGTCTCCAAGTCCAACCAATTCCAAATCCTTTATCAACGGTTGGTTCAAGAAAAGATGCGACCTCAGAGTAATCAGAATGGGGATGAGCGAGCATTTGTGATGACCGGTCAGTACGAAAGCGTGCTTCCGATGGATCTGTATCCCCAACACCTTCTCAAGTCCATCTTGGCCAATGATATCGAGAAGATGGAAGGCTTAGGTATTCATGAATTAAGTGAAGAAGATCTTGCGCTTTGCGAGTATGTTTGTACTTCCAAGATTAATGTACAGCAAGTATTGCGTCAAGGCTTGGATTTGATGCGCGAACAAGGATAATATTACAATCAAAAACATAATTAATAATCAGCGAATCATCTGATCGGTAATAACTATGAGTCTAATAGATAAATTGAAAAAAATAGAACCGGACAAAAAGAAACATCCCTTGTTATGGGTGTTGCACGAAGGGATTTCAACCTTTCTTTATGTTCCGAATCATGTGACCAGTTCGGGTGTTCATGTCCGTGACGGAATGGATCTCAAACGCTTGATGGTCTTTGTTGTATTGGCCTTGCAGCTCTGCTATGTATTTGGGGCATATAATATTGGTCAGCAGCATTTTATGGCTATTGGACAGCATACCGGCTGGTCGGAGGCACTACATCTCAAGATCGCCTTCGGACTGTTTAAGATATTGCCCCTATTTTTAGTGACACATATAGTCGGACTGGGACTTGAGTTTTGGTTTGCTGCTAAGCGGGGTCATGGTATTCAGGAGGGGTTTTTGGTTTCCGGAGCATTAATTCCTTTGATTATGCCTCCTGATCTTCCACTTTGGATATTAGCATTAGCCGTAATTTTTGCAGTGGTGATCGGTAAAGAAGCTTTTGGAGGCACGGGGATGAACTTTATCAACATTGCCCTACTGACTAGGTTGTTTGTGTTTTTTGCTTATCCTTCTACGATATCCGGTGATGAAGTATGGGTATCGGGAATCGAGGCGACTACTGCCGGAGCAGCTGCAGAATATAGCTGGATTCATACCGGTTTGCTCAATGGGATTTTTGATATGTTTGGTTGGAGCCTTTTTGATACAAGTGCTCAAGTAGTGGATGGGTTTTCTGGGGCGACCCCACTAGCCCTTGCTTATCAAGGGGGCTGGGATCAAGTGACTACCCAATATACTCCCGGACAGATATTTTGGGGAGGAATACCGGGTTCGATCGGTGAGACGAGCAAGCCCTTAATCATTTTGGCGGCTTTGTTTTTGGTTTTTACGCGTATAGCGAGTTGGAGGATTATGCTCGGGACACTCCTTGGTGCCATTGGCATGAGCTTGTTATTCAATCTTTGGGGAGTGACACCATTTATGCAAGTACCATGGATGTATCAGTTGATCATGGGTAGTTTTCTTTTTGCAGCAGTATTTATGGCTACGGATCCGGTGACTGCAGCAACTACTCTCAAAGGAAAATGGATTTATGGTATTTTGATCGGGATACTCGGAATCATCATCCGAGTGATCAATCCGGCGTATCCTGAGGGGTGGATGCTCGCCATTATATTTATGAACGTGTTTGCTCCACTTATAGATCATTATGTCATTGAAAAGAATATTAAAAAAAGATTAAAACGTGCATAGTACAGGATATATCATCAAATTTGTAGGCATACTTACGGCTATAGTAGCTGTAATACTTGCCGGACTATTTAGTTTTTTTAAGCCACTTCATATTAAGAATGAGGCTTTGGCCAATAAAAAAGCAATTTTGTCAGCCTTGGATTCTAAGATGGACAAGAAAGTCACGGAAATGAATGCCGATGAGATAGTACAATTGTTTGATCAACAGATTGAGCAATATGTCATCGACTCGAAGGGCAATCTACAAGACTCTACACAAATCAAGACATTAGGCTATTTAGGGGGTCGTGCTGAAGATGTCAATGTCGCAAAAGAAAAGAAGAAGAGACCGGAGGATCGGGTTTTTCCTATTTTTGTCTATAAAGACAAGAAAACCGGAAAGGATTACTATATCGTTTCGGTACGAGGGAGCGGATTGTGGGATGAAATCTGGGGGAGTATTGCCTTGGAGGATGATTTTAATACAATAGCAGGAGCTTCATTTGATCATAAAGGTGAGACTCCCGGACTTGGAGCAGAGATCACGGATAATCCGGCATTTCCAGCGTCGTTTGTCGGCAAAACTATTTATGATGCTCAAGGTAATCTAGTCTCGGTGCGAGTAAAAAAAGGCAAAGCTACTGACCCGAACCATGAGGTAGATGGTATATCCGGAGCCACCCTTACGGGAAATGGTGTGACGGATATGCTTGCAAATGGTTTTAAATACTATGAACCATACTTTAATAAACTAAAATCAAAGCGCTAATAAAATGGCAGATACACTATTAAAAGATCAAGGAGTCAAAAAGAAAGAACCTTTGATTGGGAAAAGAGAAAAGCAACTGCTCAAGGATCCTCTATTTGATAATAATCCCATTACGGTACAGGTGCTGGGTGTTTGCTCTGCACTAGCAGTGACCACTCAACTCAAACCATCCATAGTGATGGCTATTGCGGTGGTATTTGTACTGGCAGCAAGTAATGTGACCACAAGTCTGATCCGCAAGCTCATCCCCAATCAGGTACGACTCATCGTGCAGTTGGTCATCATCGCTTTTTTGGTAACCGTCGTAGAGTTGACCCTGAAAGCTTATAGTTATGACATTTATAAGCAGCTATCTGTCTTTATTGGGTTGATTATCACCAATTGTATCATTATGGGTCGACTGGAGGCGTATGCTATGGCCAATTCGCCTTGGCAATCCTTTATGGATGGTATAGGCAACGGGCTGGGATATGGTTTGATCTTGATTGGAGTAGCTGCCGTACGAGAGCTATTTGGTAAGGGAGCCCTTTTGGGCTTTAATATTATCGGTGCAGGTCC
>JAJRUR010000134.1 GCA_024277695.1 Bacteroidota bacterium
AAGATATCAAGAGATACTTAATGAAGACATAATGGATAAAAACAAAGAATAATTACAAAAGATTATTTATTGAGCCAAGGCCAAAGTTGGTAAAAAAACCCCAACAATGAATTCTTACTGCCCTTCCATATTTGTTTTTTAGACATTAAGCGTCTAATGATTTTGCCTTCAATTACATGGTGCAGCGGAAATAAGAATACAAGTATCAATATTTTTATTAAAAAGATATAAAGCGGAGCGCCATGGGTTAAATGGTGTATCTGCTGATCAAGAATCAATATAATAAACTCAAACACCATCAATACTCCTAAAAATCCGGATCCATGAATAATCCACTCCGGTACTGCTATACGGCTCATAAATATAATGAGAATAAATAAACTTAAGATCCCGATGGAAATCATAAGGTACTGCAAATTATATTTCTTTTTCTTTTTACTGTCCTCACGCTCCTTCATGAGCTTGAGTTGCTTTGCTTCATTATCAAGATGTATTCTCAACAATTCATCTTGTCGGGCATCCTTGTCACGTTGTTTTATACTTTGAAAATGCATCTTTTGAAATGCATAGGCTTCTTCGTATTTTCCCATATCATACAAGAGCGTATCCAAATATCCGCTAGCACTAATGATATATGGGGTATACGTGGACTTCTGAGCAAAGTTGAATGCTTGTCTAAACCTATCAACAGCATCATCTACATTTTGATGTCGCAGAAAAAATTCACCTAAACGCCGATAAAAATTAGATCGGGATATATTATGCTCGCCGGACACAATGAGCGGTTCGGCTTTTTTAAAATAATATTCTGCAGAATCTAGATTTGATCTAGATTCATGAATATATGCAACTATTTTATAGTATAAAGCTTTATTTTTACTCTTCAGTTCCGATAACAGTTCCGGATACCTTTGAACATAAATATTTTCGAAGCCACCAAAGTGTTCTGATTCTATAATAAGCGACCTATACAATGCCAAAGTATAATCCCTCAATCGAATATTACCCGCGCGGTCAGCATAGTCCAATAATCTATCCAATCGATGCGACAAGCGACTAAATCTATTAGAACTTAAGGAAAGTCCTGCCAAGTCATATTGATGCCAATAATAGGCCGTGGAATCTACTTCAGTAGATTTAAGTATATTATCAATGAGGTTCGACTTGACAAATGCTGCTCCGTCATAATCCTTGATGAGTTGATAAAATCTAAATAAATCATCTAGTATCTGAGTTTTTAATTCATTTTTTTGCTCAGAGGCATACATTTTTTCAATGCCATACTGGGCATTCATGTAATTTTGATAGGCCTCTATATATTGACGTCCGAATTCTAAATTTCTTCCAAGTGCAATTTGTGATCGAATGAGACCAAGTTCATCACCCTCCGCCGAAGATTGACTTATAGCTTTAGAGGCATATTGATGAGATTTTGACAAATCAGAAATTTTGAGATAGGCATCAGAAAGCAGTATTAAAAAATCTATATCGATTGCATAACCGGATTTACCAACGATCTCAAGTGTTCGATCTATTATCGATTGGACCCGAGAATGGGGAGTACCTCTATAGAAATCTTTTAAATAACGTAAATTTGCTTCCAAAATAACCTCTCTATCAAATAGAACTTCTGAAGAACTTATCGCAAGGTCACTCAGACTATCAAACTTATTATTGTCATTGAGTACATCTAAATAATAAAATGCAAGTTCGCCCAACAAAGAAATGCGATCAACAGGATCGATATTATTTGAAACCCGTGCTTCAAAAGCATCCAGTTCAGCTGATTGAGCTGTCACTATTTGTGATAGAGCACAAGTGAAGCTTATGAAAAAGAATATGTTTATTATATAAGCCAAGATACTTTTGGTCTAGTCACAAAACGGAGGACAAGGCGTAGTAAAACTATCATCTACATTATCAGCCGTAGTCACCATCGGACCCAATCGTGCAGATCCTTGACTTGGTTCTTGCATCTCCGAATCAAGTGCATATGCCATAGACACACGATCAGAAGACCTTCGAGAAGATTTCAAACCATGATAAATCCTAAATCCCGAGAGATGATCTGTTTTTCCTCCCAAATCTTGTACTACTTGATTTATTGCTCTCCATTGCCCGATGCTGATATCAAATCCGGAAAGTCTACCTGGGTATGCACTTGTAAAATTTTCCCTAAAAGAATTAGCATCTGATTGATGAATTTGGATTACTCCATCATCGCGGTCCGACAATGTTATTCTCGGATAGTTAAAACTATATAGCAAAAAGAGAAAGACAGATGCAAGCACACCAATCAAAAAGGAGAATAAATGTAGGTTTTTCATTAGTATTTGATTTTGAGGTTAGATTATGACAGTAAATATGATTATAAATTTGGATACTTATACAAAAAATTACATTATTTTTCTTATTTATAACAAAATAAATCTTAATATCCGACAGCCTGCCCATCTTTTCGAGATTCGGAAGCACCGAAATAAACTCTTCGTTTTTCATCGTATCGGATTGCTTGATAGCCTCCATAACTACCAAGACTATATGCTACCTTATGTCCTCTACGCATTAGAGATCTGATGACTTCATAAGCAAAACCATGTTCCAAATGCACAGTACCACCATCGGTCATCTGTCCTCCGGTGGGTTGCGAAGAGCCTGTATGTTGTATTCTTGGAGCATCTCCGGCTTCTTGGAGGTTCATACCAAAATCTATCAAATTCATGACGATTTGCGCATGACCTTGGGGCTGCATAGCTCCACCCATCAGACCGAAACTGACCCATGGCGTACCATCTTTGCTGATAAAAGCAGGTATAATCGTGTGAAAAGGCCTTTTGGAAGGAGCTACTACATTAAAGTGCCCTTCTTCCAGCGAAAACAACTCTCCTCTATCTTGTAGCATAAAACCCAAATTCGGTGGCACCATACCTGAGCCCATGCCTCTATAATTGCTTTGGATCAGAGAAACCATATTACCCCATCGGTCAGCTACCGTCATATATATCGTATTGCCTTGCTCCAGTTTACCGGCATCATATCGTCGTGCAGCCTTCTTAGGGTCTATCAACTTTCTTCGCTGGTCAGCATAAGCATCAGAAATGAGCTCCTCTACAGGGAGATCGTTCAACGCGGGATCTGCATAATACTTTGCTCTATCTTCAAAAGCAAGTTTTTTAGCTTCTACAAAATGATGTACATAATCTGCACTCCCATAACCCATGGCCGCAACGTCATATCCTTTCATTATATTCAATATCTGCAATGCTGCTATCCCTTGTCCATTGGGTGGTAGCTCCCAAATATCATAACCGCGATAATTGATCGATACCGGTTCTACCCACTCAGAATGATGCGCAGCAAAATCCTCGACGGTCATCATTCCACCTTGTCCTTGCAAAAAATCACAAATCACTTCTGCTAGTTCTCCTTTGTAAAAAACCGCTCTCCCCTCTTTTGCTATTTTTGTTAAGGTCTGTGCCAATGCCGGATTTTTAAAAATATCCCCTTTAACTAATGTTTTGCCATGCGGCATATATACTTTCTCAAAATTCGGATAGTCCTTGAAACGCTTTGAAGACAAACCCAAATAATATCCTATCAATTCCGTCACAGGAAAACCATTTCGAGCATATGCTATGGCAGGTGCCAGTATATCCTGCATCTCCATCGTCCCAAACCTGTCATGCATCTCAAACCACCCATCGACCGTACCAGGAACTGTTACAGGCAAGGGACCGTAAGCCGGTATCTTCTTAATACCCCGGTCTTTAAAATATTGGAGGTCCATATCCTTGGGTGACCTACCACTGGCGTTTAAACCATAGAGTTTCTTATCTTCTGCACTCCAAATTATAGCAAAAAGATCACCCCCAATGCCATTGCCTGTAGGCTCCATGAGTCCTAAGGCTGCGTTCGCTGCAATCGCCGCATCGATGGCATTGCCTCCTTTTTTTAGTATATCGATAGCTATTTGACTCGCCAAGGGATGGCTTGTAGCTGCCATCCCTTGTTGTGCTATTACCTCAGATCGACTAGCAAAATTATAGCCTGTTATTCGATCTTGGGCATGCAAGCCAAAGATCATACTAACCAACAGAAAAGCTATACGGTATTTCATATGGAGATATAGATTTGATGAACTTCTTGTCCGCTCAAGGTACTAAACTTATTTTGAATACACAGTACAAATAATAATTTATAAGTGTATATTGCATTGTGAGAAGCATTTCTGTTACTATTTGTTTACACCACTGAGCAAGAACGAAAAAGATATATGATAAAAAACTCCTTTAAAATAATCAAAAGTATAGCTAGGCGAAGCCCCATAGCGCTTACAAAAAATCACAAATACGATATCCTAACCAAAAAAATAATCCATCAATTGTCCCCAAAGAGTAACTGTATCGATGTAGGATGTTTTAAAGGAGAGATAATGGACATATACCTAAAAGCAGCTCCAAATGGTACACACTTTGGGATCGAACCGATACCACAACAATATAACTACCTCAAAGAAAAATATGCCGGGATGGACAACTGTACGCTATTCAATATAGCTGCTTCTAATTCCAAAACCCTATCCAAATTTAATTATGTCACTTCCAATCCATCCTACAGCGGACTAAGAAAGAGAGCCTATGACAGAGCTAGCGAACAGGACACAGTTATCGAAGTAAATACAGACTTGCTCGATCACAT
>JAJRUR010000135.1 GCA_024277695.1 Bacteroidota bacterium
ATAAGCAGGTCGTTCCGCAGGGGTTACAAACAGGTCGCCCCGCCGGGGCTTTTGTTTTTGTCATCTAATCCATAACCCTTTTATTAGGAAAGTGTGGATTTATCTAAGCTCAACCCATTGATTTTAACACCCGAAACTTGAGCTAAATAAAAAAGAGCCGAATAGTTATTCGACTCTTTATTGAATTTTTTACAAAAAAAACTTAAAGCATTATTTTACTTCTACGGTTCTCTTCAATTCAACTTCCGGAATTTTTGCTACGATGACTCGAAGCACTCCGTTTTGATACGTCGCTTTGATATCTTCTTTATTGACCGTTTCGGGAAGTCTGAAAGTTCTCACAAACTTGGTGTACGCAAACTCTCTTCGGCGATAGTTTTTACCTTCTTCGTTTTCTGTAATTTCCCGATCTGCAGATACGATGAGTTGATCGTTTTCGATAGAAATATTAAAATCTTTTTTTTGCAATCCCGGTACAGCAAAATCCAATTCAAAAGAAGTTTCGGTCTCTCGAATATTTACCGCTGGAGTCCGGTGTGCAAAATCAACACCGACGACATCATCAATGTTGCGACTAAACAAATCATCAAAAACTTTACCAAAAGTGGCTACAGGAAAAAAGGGATTCATTTTAATTTTAGCTTCCATAATTTATAATTTTTTATTTTTAAAAAAATGTTTTAGAATAATTAATCTCACTATGCACTAGATCAATTATTATTCCATCGCATTTTTTCTGTCAAGCTGACTAGTACAAGAAAAGCGGGTGCGACATATTGGCACTTATAAATAAAATTAACTGACATATTGGCGCAAGCCAAGTTCAAAAATTCGATAGTATTCCTATCGGAGTTTGACCAAGCGGATACCTAAAGTAATCTCTGCCGAAATATTGCGAATCTCGCGCTTACGTAATGTGATAAACTGCCCCGGACGATAGGGGTCAGGGACGTTGGAGATTGCGGGTTGTTCATATTGTTTGGAGATGTCGGGATAAAAATTGAACTCTATCACACCGTCAAGCTTCTCACTGAGCTGAATCTCTACTCCACCACCTACACTAATTCCATAAACAAAAGACCGAATGAAACTTTTGTCCGGAAAGTAACTGATGTTTCGGATGCCGGATTGATACTCTGCAAAATTATCGCCAATATTGTACTCTCCTCTAAGTCCTACATTATAAAACCACTGCTTGAACTCTTGAAATGGTTTTTTACCTCGGACACCAAGTGTCATCCCAATATTGTACATAGCAAACTGGCCATTGACATCTCTAAATGTACCATCATCCTGCAGTACGCGATCAATACCCGAAGGAGAGCCCCGTCGATAATAACCAAGAACACCATATACGGCACTTGTATTTTGAGCGGCAAAATCCTCGACTTCGATAGCTACGCTCGGTGCCATCAGCGGGCCTCTGCGTATGGCATCCCACTTTTGAAAGGATGCACCATAACCCATTTTCAATGTATAACTACTTCCTTGCCCCTCCGCTGTAAGGAGGAAAAGGAGCAGACAAAAACAAATACTTAGTTGACGCATAGGATCTATTTTAGTTGGTTATCCTTAATTTTTGACCCGGATGTATTTCATTTGAGTCCAAATTATTCATTTTTTTGATATCCTGTACAGAAATGCCGAATTTTTTGGATATCATATATAGCGTATCTCCGGATTGCACTACATAATATCGTGTAGGATCTATGACCGGAGCTGATTGTGGCACGACATGCTGATCTCGATCCAAGCTATCCAGACTATATCGCTCAATCAATTGTATGAGTTGCTCCGCATAGCTTTTGCTACTTGCATATCCTGCATCTTGCAGTCCTCTAGCCCAGGCTTTGTAATCGCCCAGCGGGATATCAAACAAAAATCCATAACGCGATCGCTTGGCCGGATCAGAAATAAAATCAGAATGGTCTGCAAAAGACGATGCTGCCGATGCATAAGCACGAAAACAAGATGCTATCAGTTTACCCTTGTGATAGTCATCATCTTTTTTGTAATAACGCCTGCCCTTCCAAGTATCGCCGCACTTGATCCCAAAATGATTATGCGCTTCGATAGCAAGCTCACTACTACCTATTCCACTTTCGAGGATGGCCTGTGCCATAGTAATGCTGGCAGGTATCCCCTTTCTATGCATCTCGGATATGCATATCTGTTGATACTGTCTTATATAAGATTGGATCGAAACCGGAACCGGATGCCTATCCGTCTGTTGCTTCTTGGGATGCCCGAGGCTATCCGAACTCGTTTTCTTAAGACCCGCACAAGAAGAAAAGAGCAAAATAGAAAAAAATAATATATGTTTGGACTTTAAAAACACGTTTAAAGAATTAAAATATTAGATGACGGAAAAGCGACGCTGAAGCAAAAAAACATCATCAGCACTCTAGATCAACTTCATTATCAAAATTACTACAAATATGAACTCTTTTGACAGATTAAATATTATCATCATATCAATTTTTTTGGTTTTTGTATCCTGTAAGCAAAATCCATCAGATCAAGTGGCTAATAGTCCGCTAGAACAGCTCAACCGTTCTATTCAAAAAGAACCAAAAAACCCAAATCTATATGTACAAAGGTCGGAATACTACTCAGAGCATCAGCAATTTGAGTCTGCGATCCAAGATTTGGTTCAAGCTATACGCTTAGATAGTCTCGATTCGAGATATTACCAACTACTCTCCGATCGATATCTGGACCTAGGTGATGGATTCAATGCGCGTATCACGCTAGAACGCGTACTGCGTTTATTTCCTGATGATGTACCCTCCATCCTCCAACTCGCTAAACTACAGCTCATCCTAAAAGATTACTCTGCTGCTACACGCAATCTCCAACGGGCCAAAGCGCTAGATCCTTTTAGCGCGTATGTAGAATACCTACGCGGCATGCTTTTTTTGGATCAAGAAAAAATAGCAGCAGCCAAAAAGGCATTTCAGGCAGCAGTAGAGCTCGATGATCAAAAAACAGACGCGTGGATAGCCCTCGGCGAAATTGGGTCGATTTCCGATGATCCGCAAACCATTTTTTATTATGATAATGCACTGCGGCTAGATCCTAATAATATTTTGGCCTTGCACTCTAAGGCATATTATATACAACAGTTAGATAGCTTGGACCTTGCGATAGATCTATATAGTAGAGTATATGACATCGATTCGAGCTATACCCCATCTATCTTCAATAAGGGCATATTACTCTTGGATCAAAATAAACTGAATGCGGCAGAAAAACAATTTCGGCTGCTGACAAAAATAGACCCTCAAATGATTATAGCTCATTATTATTTGGGTATCAGCCTCGAAAAACAAAATCGACTCAAAGAAGCCCTGATCGCCTACCAACAGACCTTGCGCATCGACTCCGAATATTTCAGAGGTCAAGAGGCAGTCAAAGACCTCACACGCATCTTGCGCACTCAAAACAAATAGTAGATTTTTTTAAGCGCAAAAAGCTCTGAAATAGAATCGGTATAATTTCGACGAAATTAGACCTATTAAACAATTATTTACTATATTACCTACTATTATTCAGATATTTAAGAAATTTTTAAAAAATCCTAACTCCTATTAAGCTGGAAATAGTCGCAACTATGCTCTCAAAAATGACTTTATACAAAACATCACTTTGGACTCAAAAAAACAAGAGATATAGCGCAATAGCTCCGCGATAAAGGATACGCTCTCCGTC
>JAJRUR010000136.1 GCA_024277695.1 Bacteroidota bacterium
AAAATGCTGTAATCTTAACAGAATGGGTCATAGCTGAAAGCAAACTATACACTTTCTAATCAGAACTAAATCTACGGATAGTTGTTTTGTATAAATGTCATCAAAGCCTTCGGATTTGCGCACCTTATGGCGCATCATCAAGTTGGCCGAACCTTACCGATTCATTTTTTGGGGTACGGCTATTCTCGCGGTGATCATTGCACCATTAAATGCTCTTCGACCATATATCATCAACCTCATGGTCGATGACTACATCATGCGCTTTGATGCTCAGGGACTGCTCAAGATGACTGTACTATTGATTGGTCTTCTTTTTCTTCAAGCTATACTCCAATACATATTCATATATAGTACTCGGCTCTTAGGCAATAATGTGATCAAGGATCTGCGCGTGACAGTATTCCGACATATAACTTCATTTCCGATGTCCTATTTTGACAAGACACCCATCGGCCAATCTACTACGCGTACGATCAATGATGTAGAGACCATCAATACGGTATTTTCTCAAGGGCTCATGACGATATTTGCGGATCTGATGAGTGTCATCGCAGTATTGGGGATTATGACATACACGAGCTGGCGGCTGACCTTGATTTGCTTGATAACCATGCCATTTTTGATATTGGCCACATATATTTTTAAAGAAAAAATCAAAAAAACATTTCAGATCGTACGTAATGAAGTATCCAATATGAATACATTTTTGCAAGAGCACATCAGCGGAATGCGTATCATACAGATATTTAACCGTGAGCGACAAGAGGCAGAAAAATTTAGAAATATCAATCGCTCCTATACTCAAGCCAATCTCCACGCCGTACTCTATTACGCCATCTTTTTTCCGATTGTAGAGTTAATCAATTACATAGCCATTGGATTGATGATCTGGTGGGGAGCCAAGGGGTATGTCCAGGACATCGTATCGATGGGAGCATTGATAGTATTTCCGATATACATCGGGATGCTCTTCAGACCCATCCGGATGTTAGCAGACAAATTTAATACCTTACAGATGGGCATGGTAGCAGGAGAGCGCGTTTTTAAGTTATTAGACAATAAGCTATCTATCATTTCTGAAGGAAATATCACTAAAGAAAGTTTGCAAGGCAAGATCCAATTTGATCGCTTGACTTTTGCCTATGAAGAAGGTTTTGCAATATTGCGGGATGTCAGTTTCAAGGTAGATCCAGGCCAAACCCTTGCTATCGTAGGCTCCACAGGATCAGGAAAATCTACGATCATCAATCTACTCTATCGCTTTTATGACTACGACTCGGGAGAGATCCTAATAGATGACTTATCTATCAGAGACTTTCGTATAAATAATCTAAGAAGACACATAGGATTGGTCTTGCAGGATATATTTCTTTTTTCGGGGACAGTAATGGAAAATATCACATTGTTTAATTCTAATATCAAACAGCAAGACGTCTTTGCTGCCAGCAAACTTATCGGGGCGCATCCCTATCTGAGCAGACTGCCTCAAGGCTATAATTATTATGTACAAGAGCGCGGTGCTAATCTTTCGACCGGACAGCGCCAACTCATATCCTTTGTGAGGGCTCTCGTCTATAATCCGAGCATCTTAATACTTGATGAGGCCACTTCGGCTATCGATGTCGAAACCGAGACCATCATACAACACGCTATCGAAAAACTTATAGAAAAGCGTACGTCCATCGTCATAGCTCACCGACTTTCCACGATTAGAAATGCAGATAAAATTCTCGTATTGCATAAAGGCAAAATCGTAGAAATGGGTGCACATGACAAATTGATTTTGGATACAGCTGGATATTATTATAAACTATATCATAGCCAGATCGATACTGCAGAAATAAGCTAACAGAATGTAGAAAAGATTCAACTTGGATAATATCTATAGATGCTGTTTTGATGTAGAGAGCATACGATCCTGAGGCATTTTGTTGCGAAACCGCACTAAGCTTATGGCAAATAATTATGATGAAACGACATCCAAAAATGCAGTTTATTTACACTCCACTCAAGAACTATATCCATCATTCTTTTGTTATTTTTATACTAAGATTTCTAGAGTACAGAGCAAAAAAGTCCAATAAAAAAATAATAAAATGGCTAGTAAAGGATTTCAGAACATTGTGACCATCATTTTTTTGCTGGTGGCTGCATTCTTCTTTTTCAATGTTATATTTTTTCTGACCAAAGGTATTTATACCGTTCTAGGCTGGCTAGCACCCATTTTGCTTATAGCCGCCTTGGTGATTAACCATAAAGTCGTCCTGAATTATGGAAAATTTGTATGGCATAAGCTTCTCACCAAACCACTGATCGGCCTACTCTATGGAGCGGGTACTTTTTTTTTGTTTCCCATAGCATCCGCGCTACTCCTCTTGGCTGCAGTTGGATCAAAAAAGATGAATAAACTCTTCGATATATCACAAATGCAAGAACCCAATACCGTAGATGCCGAATTTGAAATAGTAGAAGAAGAAACCACTATCGAGCTAGAACTACCCGAAGCCCAAATCAAAAAAGAAAGAGATAGTCGATATGAAGATTTGTTTTGATAAGGACTTGCATTGCATCCTCTCCAAGCTATCTGAGCTAAGATGGGCAGAACATTTTTTATCTATAGATTCTTAGGATTTTGATTATTTTCGGCGAATGACTTTACTGAGTATTTTGCTGCTGATCGCTTTGATCCTCGGACTGGTCTATAGTTGGATGATCAGATGGATATACTTAAAATGGTGTGCCGTCGAGCCCTGGCAGATTCCCAAAGGATATGCACCCAAAAGACGAGTTTGTATAGCAGTAGCCGCAAGAAATGAAGAGCAAAATATTCAGAAGCTTTTGGACAGTCTCCTGTTGCAGGATTACCCAAAGAACCTCTTAGAGATCATCGTGGTAGATGATTACTCTACAGATCAAACAGCAGAGGTAGTACGTCAAATAGAGTCCGAGCAGGTGCAGCTACTCCAATTATCAGATCTAAACTCAGGCGACGAGCAAAACGGATCAAAAAAACTTGCTATTCAATCTGCCATCGCCCACACAAATGCAGATATCATCATAACTACGGATGCAGACTGTGTTGTAAATAGAAGTTGGGTGAGCTGTTTGGTCAGTTATATGGAAAAGCACACCTATGCATATATAACAGCACCGATCCGTATAGAGCCTTGTGAGACTGCTCTCCACTATTACCAAGCCTTGGAAATGCTTGGGATGAATGCTCTCACAGCCTTCGGAATCCAAACGCATAAAATCATTCTGTCCAATGCAGCAAACAGTTGCTTTACAAAATCTCTTTTTGATCGTCTGGAAGGATTTTCAGAAATTGATGACATCCCCTCAGGAGATGATGTACTGTTTTTGCGAAAAGTCTTTGCAGAAAACCCCCAACACATCGGATATTGCAAGTCCAATGCAGCAATCGTAAGCACGATGCCTTTAAGTGGGTTTTCTTCTCTTATCCATCAACGTGTACGATGGGCATCCAAATACAACCGTATAGCTGGAAAATATACCAAAATCATTATGGGTTTTATTCTTTTTTATCTTTTCAGTATGCTGGTCAGTTTGCTCGTCGCAGTCGCCGGATATCCATATTATTTATTGATTTTTGGAGCTCTATTATTGTTCAAACTAAGAGCTGACCACTGGTACCTCAACAATTTGAGTCGAGAATTTGAGCGACCAAAGTGGATGCGACATTTTTATAAAGCATTTTTGATCTATCCGATAGTAGTATTATGGACCGGACTTAAAAGTATCTTTAAGCCGAAATTTTTATGGAAAAACAGAAAATTTTGAACACAGGATACTGTGTAATAAACTCATAAGCCAACTGTAGGGAAGAAACTCCTCTCTAAGCACTTTAAGTAAATGAACTCAATAATAAATGCATCTACAAAGTCTTTAGTCTGATCTTATTTACAGCTTATTTTATTTTATACAGACTTTGGGTGACCAGCCAAAGTATTCTATTTTAACTTTGCATCTTCAATCGCACAAGAAAAAAGTTACTGTAATGCTCGATATCTATACTCCGGAATACTTCATGAAGCAGGCTATGCTCGAGGCAGAAAAGGCAGCCCAATCCGGAGAGATTCCGGTCGGGGTAGTAATAGTCAGTCACCAACGGATAATCGCTCGGGGGCATAATGTTGTAGAGCAATTGGGTGATGTAACAGCCCATGCAGAGATGATAGCCATAACAGCCGCTGCCGACTATCTTCAGAACAAATATCTCAAAGACTGTACTGTATATGTGACGCTAGAGCCCTGTGTGATGTGTGCCGGAGCTTTGCGCTGGAGTCAGGTCGGCAAGCTCGTCTATGCTGCTGCTGATCCCAAAGCAGGCTTTATGCGCTATGGCAAAGAACTCCTCCATCCCAAAACCAAGCTGGAATATGGAATCCTTGAGTCCGAATGCAGAGCATTAATGAAGACATTTTTTACAGATAAGAGATAGTGCCCTCCTTCACAAAAGCATACCAAATAAGCAGCTATCCGGCCGATGCGTCTCAGTAGTTTAATACCGATAGTGCGCTGATTCTCATTAATTCTGCACGAATACGCATCCGTTTTCGTTTTCTACAGACAAAAAATCTTACCTTAGCCCCGCTATACGAAAAATTTATGGCTAGACGCAAAAAAGAAAAAAAAGTACAAGAACCTTCCGTGGTCAAAAAATTGGTTAGAGCCCTCTGGGTACTCTTTTTTTTGGTTATCATAGCTTTGATTTTGCTATTCTACGGACTATCAAAATCCGGAATACCCGGATTTGATTTGCTCGAAAATCCGGAGAGTAATCTCGCCACAGAAATCTATACTTCGGATGGCAAGGTACTAGGACGCTACTATATAGAAAACAGAGTTGCAGTCCACTATGATGATCTTTCTCCACATCTGAGTGCTGCATTGATAGCTACAGAAGACGAGCGTTATCTAAAGCATTCGGGTATTGACTTTAAAGCGCTCGCAAGAGTATTTACCAAAACTGTATTGATGGGTAAGTCGAGCTCCGGAGGAGGAAGTACGATCAGTCAACAACTCGCCAAGCTACTCTTCAAAAGGCCACAACTTAGCGGTAATAAGATAAAAAGAACCATACAACTCATCAAGATCAAACTCAAAGAGTGGATAACAGCCGTCCGACTTGAACGCAGCTATACCAAAGAAGAGATCATTGCGATGTACCTCAATCACTTCAATTTTATCTATGGAGCCTATGGAGTCAAGGCTGCTTCGGATATTTATTTTGGCAAGGATCAAAAAGATCTCAGCATCGAGGACGCTGCGATGCTCATCGGTATGCTCAAAAACCCCTCCCTGTACAATCCGAAACGATTTCCGGAAAAAGCCCTCAAAAGAAGGGAGGTCGTACTATACCAAATGATGCAATCGGACTTGATCGATGAAGCCAGCTATGATAGCTTGAGAGTCCTTCCACTCGACATGAGCAAATTTAGAACACAATCGCACTCCAAAGGACCGGCGCCTTACTTTCGCCAAGAGCTTACCAAATACCTCAACAAGCTTTTTGCTCAAGACAAATATCGCAAACCGGATGGTAGCAGATACAACCAATATACCGATGGTCTAAAAATATATACTACCATCAATATGGAACTTCAACAACACGCTGAAGCTGCTGTCATGTCGCAAATGGCAATACTTCAAAAAAGATATTGGCGTGTATGGAAAAAGCTAGACCCTTGGACCTATGATGCAGATAGTGCAGAAAAACTACGCCGAAAGCGTGAGCTCCAAAAACTCATGCGATCCTCAGATCGATACATACGTCTCAAAGCGAGTATCCTAGATCCCATTCTCGAGCAGACAAAGTCACAAATGGAAGACAATTACATGCTCAAGGACTTTGACATCGTCCGGATGCTGGATGAAGAAAAAAAGTCGGGAACGCTACGCAAACTCATAGCACGTAAATTGATGAGTAGAAAGCGTGCTCAGTTATACAAAAAACTCATGAAAACAGAGCAATGGCCTGCTATCAAGACAGCCTGGAATCAACTGGAAAAAGCTAGCGAGAAAGAATTTAAGACCAAAGTAAAGATGCGAGTCTTTGACTATGGAGCACCGGGTTACGAAAAGGATACAGTGATGACTCCTTTGGACTCGATCCGCTACCATCGTATGCATATGCAGACGGGGATGTTATCCATAGATCCGCAAACGGGACATATTAAGTCGTGGGTAGGCGGTATCTATCATCCTTTCTTTAAGTATGATCATATCGAAAGTGATCGACAAGTGGGCTCGACTTTTAAACCGATCGTATATGCTACGGCGATTACGATGCAAGGGATATCGCCTTGTTTTAAGGTAGAGGACCAACAGTACACCATCTCGCCCGGGGAGGGAAGTTTTGGGATTTTAGAGGAATGGAGACCCGGCAATGCCAAAGAAGAATTTTCGCATGAAAAGATGACACTCTACGAAGGTTTAAAAACTTCGACTAACTCCATATCTGTCTTTTTGATGAAACAACTCGGTGATGCCCAAATGGTGAGAAATTTGGCCAAAAATATGGGTATCCGGAGTGATGTTCGACGCGCTGACGGCGAATATCGAGTACCTCGGCAGCCCTCAATATGTCTTGGCTCTGCAGATCTGACCGTCATGGAGATGACTTCAGCCTATACGACATTTGCCAATGATGGTATCCACAATAAAGCCATTTTTGTAAGCAAGATCGAAGATAAAAATGGAAAAGTTATCTTTCGGGCAGTTCCTGAAGAGCAAAGGGCATTGCCCTCCAATGCTAATTATGTCATGGTAGATATGCTCAAATATGCCCAAGGACCACAGGCCGCTTCGCGTGGTATCAAATCAGAATTTGGAGGCAAAACAGGTACGACTAATAACTATGTCGATGGCTGGTTTATAGGGATTACCCCCAATCTGGTCACCGGTGTTTGGGTCGGAGGTGAAGATAGATTTATCCGGTTTACTACCCTATTTGACGGTCAAGGTTCTCGTATGGCGCGACCGATTGTACACGATTTTATGAAGCGTATCGAAGCAGATAAAAATATCGACTGGGATACGAACACTCGGTTTGTAGTACCAAAAGGAGAGCTAGGTATCATCATTGATTGCGAAGAGTATGACAGCCTGCATATGGATGCTACACCGGCTGAGCCCGAAGAAGATCCTTTCTTTGATGAGGAGCAGATGGATGATGATGAGGAAGAAGAATTTATCGAATTTTAATATGTTCGGATGAGTCTATCAATACGTCATATCAAAGCTATACGGATAGTAAAATGGATGAACTACACTTTATTAGTGGGCTTGACCATATGCCTCTCTTGTGTACCGGTCGAACCACCTCCTCCCACACCACCACTTCAATTGGATTTTGACAGACAGTCTATCGATGATCTTTGGTCTGAAGTAGATAAGCGTGATCGCACATCCTTACTCCGTATGATGCGTAGTCGAGATCCCAATAGCCGCCTGATTGGCACAAGAGCCTATCACACGATGCAGGATTCGACTGTACTGGACAGTATAGCCTTACTACTAAAAGATCCGGAGATGATTATACGCCAATCCGCCGCCTTTGCATTAGGGCAGAGTAAACATCCCAAGGCTGCAGTAATACTGACACAGGCCTTTCAAGAGCTCGATAGTATGTCTATCAACTCAGAGCTATCCGGTACGATATTAGAAGCTATCGGCAAAACCGGTGATCGGCAATTGCATGAATATTTGACTTCCGTCAAAAGTTACACAGCTAGAGATACACAATTGGTTTATGGTCAGATGATGGCACTCTATCGATTTGTACTTCGAGGAATTGAATCAAAATCCGGAGCAGATCATGCATATAAGACACTCCAAAATATGAAACTGCCGCCAAAAGTTCGGTTGATGGCAGCACATTATTTGGGGCGTTCGGCTAGTATAGACATCAGCGGATATGAAGAAGGTATGCGGCGCTTGGGTTTTGAAGAAAAAGATCCTCATATCAGAATGGCTATAGCTACAGGATTTAAGCATAGTCGTTCAGACTTTGGATATCTGAGTCTCAAAGACTGGTATGCCAACGAGACTGACTATCGCGTCCGAGTAAACATAATCAGGAGTTTAGTCCATTTTAAAAATAAAGGCTTGAGCGCCTTTTTGTTAAAAGCCTCTAGAGATCCAAATGTACATGTAGCCACCGTAGCCTCAGAAGCTTTGGTCAACTCCACTATCCGTTCGGATGCAAAGAAAATAAGATTGGAGGCGAGGACAGCCTCTAGGACACCTTGGCAGGTAAGAGCAAATCTATACCGAGCTGCCAATAAAAACATGCCCAACAAATATCGCATCGCTAAAACGAATATGAACCAAGAAATCTGGAAGCGATATGTCCGCAATAAAGACCCTTATATCAAAGCGGCATACCTAAAAGCTTGGGCAGTATATGGAGCTAATTTGGACAAACTTATCGAGCTATATGCTCGTGAAAAAGATGCAATCATACGAACTGCCATCCTAGAGACTGCAATCAAAAACGGTTCCAAGGAGTCTGTTCGCCAAGTCTATTGGGGATATGAAAATACGGCAAGGCGTAAAATAACCCAACTCATGCAGCAGGCTGTCGAGGAGGGAGACCCTACGGCGATTGCCTTGGTAAGCGAAGCTCTATCTGCTGATTTTGCATACTGGAAGCCCTATTTCAGATCACTAGACTTTATAGAACAGTCCCTGACAAAGCTCAATCTTCCGAAGGATTTTGAAGCGCATCTTGCAGCAAAAAAACTCTTAAGTCAGGCCAAAGGAGTGCCATTGCCCGTATCCGAATTACGTCCACAATACAACCACCCGATCGACTGGTCCTTAGTATCCGAGCTGCGAGATACAGTAGAGGGTATCATCTCTACTACCAAAGGAGATCTAATAATCGAACTCTATCGGTCAGTGGCTCCCGGAGTGGTGGCCAATTTTGTACAGTTGGCAGATGCCGGATATTATGATACAAAAGCCTTTCATCGGGTTGTTCCAAATTTTGTTATTCAGAACGGATGTCCTATAGGAAATGGATTTGGCAGTCTGGACTATTCGATTCGTTCAGAGTTTTCAGCTCTTCAATACGATGATGAGGGCTGGATCGGAATGGCTTCTGTCGGCGCAGATACCGAAGGTACTCAATGGTTTATTACGCATAGCCCTACACCGCATCTGGACGGAAGATATACGATATTTGGCAAAGTCATAAAGGGCAAACAGATCATACATAAAATCGAACAAGGGGACCGCGTCAAAAACATAAAAATAAACAAAAACTGACTATATGAAAAATACTACAATCACAGAAGAACATATCAACCAAGGAGCCAAAATGGTAGAGTTTGCAGGATTTAATATGCCACTCAAATATACAGGAGTAAGCGAAGAACACCACATGGTACGTAAGCATGTAGGTCTTTTCGATGTATCCCATATGGGTGAGTTTTTTATAGAAGGTCCGCAAGCCCTCGATTTGGTACAGTACGTAACGAGCAACAATGCTGCCAGACTCCGACAGGGACAGGCACAATATTCTTGCTTTCCCAACCACGAGGGTGGAATCGTAGATGATTTGATCACGTATAGGCTTCATGATCGTGATGGTCTCCAACGCTACATGCTAGTGGTCAATGGAGCCAATATTACCAAAGACTACCAATGGATAAAAGAACAAAATCGATTTGATGCACAGGTCATCGATCGATCGGATGATATTTCACTTTTTGCACTGCAGGGTCCTCAAGCTACACAACTACTGAAAGAATTGACCGATTACCCCATTGAAAATATAGCATTTTATCACTTTGCCATCGGAGAGGTATCCGGTCTGGACAATGTGCTGATCTCTGCGACGGGATATACAGGCTCCGGAGGATATGAGCTATATATCAAAAATGAGGATGCACTCAAATTATGGAAATCTATTTCTAGTAAACTGCACGCCTTTGAGGGTGGTTTTGCCGGTTTGGGGGCAAGAGATACGCTCCGCTTAGAAATGGGATATTGCCTGTATGGCAATGATATCGATGATCATACTTCACCAATCGAGGCCGGTTTGGGCTGGATTACAAAAACAAAGAAAGGAGCTTTTGTAGGGCTGGAGCAAATACGCTCGGTCAAAGCTGACCCAAAGAAGAAGCTGGTGGGCTTTGTATTAGATGGTCGTAGGATCCCCAGGCATGGATATCAGATCGTCGATGATCAAGATCAAAGCATCGGGCGAGTCACCTCCGGGACGAACTCGCCAAGTCTTAACATACCCATAGGAATGGGTTATGTTCGTATAGATCAAGCTGAAGTGGATAATAAAATATATATACTTGCAGGTAAGAAAAAACTCGAAGCGCGCATTGTCAAAACACCATTTGTAGCGGTTTAATGGATAGTATTATTGGCTGGCCAAGTTAGGACTTTTTGTCCGAAGATATTTTTCAAGGTATATTGTGCATATACACACATTACACATTAGATATATGTATATATATTTGTTTTTCTGTCATTTATAGGCTTATTAATAAAATCAAACCATATTGCGATCTAAAGATAGTTGCATTTTGGAGCAAATAAGCACACAGGATTATCGATCGCATAAAACTCATTTTATAGCCAAAAAGGAACTTAAAGAAAAGTATTTCGTTATCTTATAAGTAACTGGTATGGGTTATTAGCGCGGATAGCGATTAAGATCAATTCTTAGATTTTAGGAGTCCACTGTGATAAAAATGTGTTACCTTTGACTATAATCCGAAAGTTTCAATGGAAGTTAAGGATTAAAAACGATGATAATTAGATTATCATCAATTATTTATTTTTTTATTTTTTAATATTTTTTTATGAACATTTTTATTGCAAGATTAGACTACAACACAGACGAATTCAGTCTCCGGGACGCTTTTGAAGCCTTTGGAGAAGTAAGTTCTGTAAAAATCGTTATGGACAAAGTCACAGGCCGATCAAAAGGCTATGGTTTTGTAGAAATGCCAAATGACGAAGAGGCCAATTCGGCTATCAGCGGCTTAAATGATAGCGAACTCGACGGAAGAACCATTGTTGTAAAACAATCAGAACCAAGGGAGAATAAGCCACGTTTTGATAGAAGAAATAACTATTAAGCCGTACAATAACTCACTAGAATACAAAATGCCATCAAAAGAATTTTTTGATGGCATTTTTTTTGGTTTCGGCAATATCGGACTATAGTTGGTATGGACGTGAAAGGAAATTTAAGAACTAAAGTCTTTTACCTAAAGGTTTGATTTTTCTTAGCAAAGTACCATCAACACGATGAAGACAAATGATGATATGAAGCCAAGCAGCATCCATTGCCATACTTTGTGCGCTTTTTTTAATTCCATAAACTGAAAAGCTACTATCAAAAACTTAAAAGCTGCCAACAGCAAAACAAAAACTGTAGCCGTACCATGCATTTCGTAGCTTTGAGATACTCTACTTGTAAGTAGAGTTAATAGTACCAATCCTATCAGAGCAAACACATTTATTTTTTCCATAATTTTATAAACATACTACCATATCAAATAAAGTACCGGAAACAACAAAAGCCATATCAGATCACACATGTGCCAAAATGCTGTTCCGGCTTCAAAGTCCTCCAATTTTGTTTTGATTTTTCCATATTGCATATTGAAATAAATAGAGATAAGTATGACCAATCCTACCAGTACATGTATCACATGAAACAAAGTAAGTAACCAATAGTAGGAAAAAAAAGTATTATATCCAATACCATATCCTGTATCCAGCTTATGAATATATTCGATAGTTTTTAAAACTATAAATAAAAAGCCAAAGAGTATCGCCACTAAAAGAAATCTAGAGGAGTCGTTGTTTTTTTTTATCTTAAAATAACTCAGTGACGTAGCCACTGAGAATCCGCTGAGCAATAAAAAAAGCGTATTTACTGTCCCTAATCCAACTTGGAGTTGCATTCCGGACTCATGAAACATCAGTTGATTTTCTTTACTTGCAATGACGAATGCAATTAATGCAATACTAAAGGTTATTAGTTCTAGATAAATGACCAACCATATCAAAACACCTCCGGGGGGTGTAGTGATATTTTTGTAGTTAATAGTCGATGCTTTTTTTATAGAACCCTGTTCAGCGTGGAGCATTATGCTTGGATTTTTATTTTATTATATAATTTGACGAGGGCATGGAGCATTTCGAGGGGTGTAGTTAGGATTTGGTAGTGATTTTGGCCAAACATCTGAGGTAGGTAATATCGGGCTTGCGATTCAATGGCTAGGGCGTACGAATGGATGCCTTTAGTATTTAATTCTCGCAAAGCTTGCTTGACATCTTGGATACCATACTTCCCTTCGTATCGATCATAATCATTGGGTTTGCCATCTGAAAGCAGGATGATCCATTTATTTTTGGTCTGTCGGAGTGCAAGCATAGCTCCGGCATGTCGGAGTGCAGTTCCTATCCGTGTATAGCCTCCGGGCTGAATGGCACCTAGTTTTATTTTGCTTTTGTTCCACGAGTCATCGAATCCCTTGATCGTGATATAAGAAGTATGGTTTCGAGTTTTGGAATAAAAACAATCGATAGAAAAGTCAATATTTAATTCGTTAAGTATTTCTCCAAAGAGGATAGAAATTTGTTTTTCTACATCGATGATTCTATTATTAGCCGCGTATCCATCCGAAGAGAGGCTAACGTCGAGTAAGAGGATTAGGGATAGATCTTTTTCTATTTTTTGCTTGGACAGGTATATTTTTTCATTAGGTGTACGCCTACTATATATATCGACGAAACGGTCAGTTATAGCATCCAGATCAAATTCTTCGCCCTGAGTTTGGCGTCTCTGTTGGCGATATTTGTTATTGAGGGAGGTCATCATTTTTCGCAAGGCCATCAGTACAGACCTATATTGTTTTATAGTAGCCAGATAGTAGTTCGGATCCGTTTTTTGAATGGTAAGCGGATACACTTTGCAGTAGTTGTATTTGTATGCTTGATTTTTATCATCCCATTCATCATAGGCGAGAAAGTATCCATTTTCGTCTCTATCTGCACTTTCAGCGATTGTAGTATTCTCGACAAATTCAGCTTGATAGATAGAATGGGTTGGGTCATCGACCCGGACAGTGTATTTCATATGAAGATCTTCGAGAGCATTGGCGTGATCTTGGAGATCGTCATCACCATCCATGTCCCTAAAGTTTCCAGAAAATTCTTCTGCGGTTTCTACTTTTTCGAATTGGTGTTGGAGGACTGCATCCTCGAGTTGTTTTTGGTCTATTTGTACGGATTTGATCTCTTCGACTGCTTTGGCTATGAGGGTTGTTTTGGCTTCATTTTGGGCTTTTTTAATTTTGTCAGAAAAATTATTTAGATCTTTTGGTACTTGTCCATCATCAGAATTATTCATCCACTTTCCATAAATGTATGAGGAGTCCATTGAGTTGTTTTTGGTGATTTGCTCGGTACAGAGCTTTATATATTTGGTATGTAGATGTTTAGAGATAGGAAATTGTTTGAAAAGCAGGGACAGCACTTCATCCGCATGTGCTGCTGCCATTTTTTGAGAAGATGCTGTTGTGTGATCTAGTTTGTCTTGCCAATTTAGCTGGAGTTCTTTTTGTATGGAGAGGAAAAGGACTCTAAAAAGATAAAAGAACAGATTATCTTGACAAGCATTAAAAAAATGAATTTTTTGAGGAAGGAAGAATGCATTGTTTTTATATCCTCCTTCTCTTTCTGCCGGATAGATCTGTATGGCTTTACCTGTGAGTGCTCTGGCAAGTATAGTCAATCTTGGACTTATATCTTTGAGAAAAACAATATGGGCTGAATTGTCTTCCTTCTTTTTTTGGCGCCTTTTAAAAAAATGGGCAATTTTTGAAAAAATAAATTCGTCCGGTTCAAACATGATATAAGGTATTGAGATTTTAGATCATCAGGTCGGCAAGATCTCTCATAGCAGAGACTATTTCTCGATCGTCACTGAGGGGTTCGATGACGGCGACCTGTACGGCGAGTCTTTTGGGGAGCCCTGATTGGATGAGTTTAGCGGCATCTACAAGGAGTCTGGTGGAGACGGATTCTGTGAGTCCGAGTTCTGTCAGGTTTCTGATTTTATTGCCTATCTGGACAAGTTTTTTGGCTATAGCTTGCTCTATATTACTTTCATTGATGAGTATTTGGATTTCTATAGTTGGGCTTGGGAAGTCAAAAGCTATAGCGACAAATCGTTGTTTGGTAGATGGTTTTATTTCTTTAAATCCTCGTTGATATCCCGGATTATAGGATGCTACTAGCATAAAATCTTTGTGTGCTTTGAGGGTACTGCCCAATTTGTCGATATAGAGTTCTCTGCGGTGATCCGTCAAGGAATGAATGACTACCACGACATCAGGTCTGGCCTCTGCCAGTTCGTCGAGATATAGGATAGCTCCTGATTTTAGAGCAGTGGTTAAGGGGCCGTCCAGCCAGATAGTTTCTGCCCCTTTTATGATATATCGTCCGATCAGATCTGTAGATGAAGTTTCTTCATGACAAGAAATAGTAATCAGATTTTTTTGGAGTTTGTGGGCCATAAACTCTACAAAGCGTGATTTTCCTGTTCCGGTGGGTCCTTTGAGTAAAAGCGGTATTTTTTTTGCGTAAGCATGCTCAAAAACATGTATTTCTCTTCCTATAGGATGATAATAAGGCGTAGTGTTCATAAGAAAGGTAATATATACCCCCACGCTTGGTATATGCTAAGCGCGGGGGTAAGTTTTGATGTATGTGTTTAAGTGGCTAAGAAAGGCGATGTGGGCTCTAAAGCCTCTTCGGATGGCCTGCCGTATTTTATAAATTCGATGATAAAAAACAGTATGCCGATAGTAAAAATTGTTGCACAAATAATCAGAACAACGAAGTGGATACTGATTTCATTTTGGACCATCATAAAGTCCATATTAAATTTTCGTTCGAGATAAACCTGCGCTACTCCTGCTACACCAAAAGCTAGTGTCATTCCCAGCATACCTATATTGGATAACCAAAAAGCTGCTCGCCCTCTTGCTGTGTCAAAGAGTTTTCGACCGGTTATGTTGGGCATGGCATAAGAGATGATTGCCAATACGATCATGGCATAAGCTCCCCAGAAGGCGAGGTGGCCATGCATAGCAGTGACGAGTGTACCATGGGTGTACAGATTGACTTGAGGTAGAGTATGTGCCAGACCTAGAAGTCCTGCGCCAATAAAGGACACAATGGCTGCCCCCAATGTCCAAAAAAGGGCAATTTTATTGGGGTGCTTTTTTTCTCCTTTTCGATACATATTGACGGCAAAGAGAGCCATAGCCAAAAAAGCTAAGGGTTCTAGAGCGGAAAAGATTCCTCCGACAATAAGCCATATTTTATTCACACCTATATAGTAGTAATGGTGTCC
>JAJRUR010000137.1 GCA_024277695.1 Bacteroidota bacterium
CAAATACCGCATACCATATATACTGACCAAGCTGGATACTTATGGCTCTGTACTAAAAATCAGTCGCATCGAAGTCAAAATCAACCAAAATACACCTTGGAAGGTTAGTAGAGCTATCGAACTGATCAAACAAAATGTCCAGTTAGATTCGATTATTGAACAGATGGTATAGCATACTCCTCACAATAAAGTTTACCCTTAGCGCACAAAGAGTTTGTAGTTCCCAACCTAAAGCTTAGTTTTGTTCCGTGAGCAATTTGGATAAAATCCTGTACACCTACGAACAGGATGAGCGCGTCAAACAAGCAGTCGATATCCTTACCGGCAAAAATACTACAATCCTTTGTGACGGTTTGGTAGGAGCATCCTCATGCTTCATGCTAAATGCCATCAATCAGATGTCCGAAAGACCGATGCTCATCATAGCCTCCAATCGAGAAGATGCCGCCTATCGCCTCAATAGTTTGCAGGCTTTGCGCCAAAATCAACAGATATACTACCTCCCGGATTCTTATAAAAAAGAAGGGGGATTTGATGAGTTTTCTAAAACCAACATCTTAGAGCGTACCACTTCCGTAGAGCAATGGCTACGCCATCCCACATCAAGTATTTTGATCAGCTATCCGGAAGCTGTTATAGAGCATATTGTAGATCCTCAACAGTTACAAAAGAACAGACTCGAACTCCACAAAGGCGAACAAATAGATACAGACTTCGCCATAGAAATCCTTATGGAATATGCATTTGAGCGAGTAGATTTTGTCTATGAGCCCGGTCAGTTTGCCATAAGGGGTGGAATCATTGATATCTTTTCATACGGCCATGGATGGCCATATAGGATTGAGCTTTTCGGTGACGAAATCGAAGATATCCGAAGCTTTGACCCTCTGACCCAGCTATCAAAAAAAAATATGGCACACGTCAGCATCCTGCCTAATGTACAAGCATCTTTCGGCGAAGAAAAAAAAATATCCCTCACAGAGATATTGCCCCAAAATAGTATCGTGGTCTTGCACGATTATTCCAATTTTGTGGATCGCATCCATCGCTATCAAAAAAAATATACAGCGTTTCTAAAATCTACAGACTATCCGACGCTCTCAGAGAATTTGCAAAAATTGCATAAAGCCTTTGTCGTCGATACTGCCAACAGCTGGACCCTTCTCCTATCCAACTTTAATAGTATGATCATCGGTAAGGCCGAATTAGCTTTTCCGATCACTGCACAATTTGATTTTGGCATAAAGCCCCAAACTTCTTTTAACAAAAATATTGTCCTGTTCATCGAAGATCTTCAAAAGAATACGAACGCAGGACTGGAAAACTATATCCTTAGCTCCAATCCAAAACAAATCGAGCGATTTTACAGCATCTTTAAGGATATGGAAGTAGATGTTCAGTTTCATCCCGTACCGATAGATGTACACGAAGGGTTTGTGGATCTATACAATAAAATCGCTTGCTATACGGATCATCAGATTTTTGAGCGTTTTCATCGTTATAAACTCAAAAAAGGCTTCTCCAAAGACCGAGCCATGAACCTCAAAATGCTCCGCGAGCTCAAACCGGGGGATTTTGTGACCCATATCGATCATGGTATCGGGCGATACTCCGGTCTGGAAAAGCTAGACATCCATGGACGCATCCAAGAGTCCGTACGCATCGTTTACAAAAACAATGATATGCTCTATGTAGGTATCAACAGCCTGCACAAGATATCCAAATACAGTAGCTCCGAAGGTCGAGTACCCACACTGAGCAAAATAGGATCTGAAACATGGAAAGCCCTCAAACGCAAGACAAAGCGCAAAATAAAAGATATCGCTTCCGAACTCATCAAGCTTTATGCAAAACGCAAGGCCAGCAAAGGCTTTGCATTTCCTCCCGATGGCTATCTCCAAAACGAACTCGAAGCCTCCTTTAACTACGAAGACACACCCGACCAAGTCACTGCCACCGAAGATGTCAAGGCAGACATGATGAAACCCTACCCCATGGATAGACTTATCTGTGGAGATGTGGGTTTTGGCAAAACAGAAATCGCCATCCGTGCAGCTTTCAAATGTATAGTCGGTGGAAAACAAGTAGCTATACTCGTCCCTACTACGATTTTGGCCCTTCAGCATTTTCATACTTTTTCAGAAAGACTAAAACCATTTGGTGTAACTGTAGATTATGTCAACCGATTTAAATCTGCCAAACAAAAAAGAGAAATCTTTGAAAAACTCCATGACGGCACGTTAGATATCGTCATAGGGACACACGCCATTTTGAGCAAAAAAATCCAATTCAAAGACTTAGGTCTGCTCATCATAGATGAAGAACAAAAATTTGGCGTGACTGCCAAAGAACGCTTAAAAAATATTAAAATCAATGTCGACACTCTGACCCTGACAGCTACACCTATACCCCGTACACTACAGTTTTCGCTGATGGCAGCGCGCGACCTGAGCATCATCCGTACAGCACCTCCCAACCGCCAGCCTATCTATACCGAAAGACGAACGATGAGCCACGATCTGATCAAAGAGGCCATCTATTATGAAATCGAGCGAGGCGGACAAGTCTTCTTCGTACACAATCGCATAAAAACCCTTCCGGAAATAGCCAATATGGTACGCAATCTATGTCCCGACGTGCAAGTAGCTATGGCCCATGGACAAATGGAATCCGGCTCTTTAGAAAAAACACTCGTCGGGTTCATAGACAGAGATTATGACGTACTCGTCTGTACCAACATCATCGAAACAGGACTCGATATCTCCAATGCCAATACTATCATCATCAATAATGCACACCAGTTTGGCTTAAGTGACCTCCACCAACTCAGAGGACGAGTAGGTCGATCCAATAAACGGGCATTTTGTTACCTTTTTACACCACCCCTATCGGTACTCACTCCCGAAGCCCGCAAACGTATCAGGACGATCGAAGAATTTTCAGATCTAGGTAGTGGCTTTGACATCGCAATGAAAGATATGGATATCCGTGGTGCCGGCAACCTACTCGGTGCAGAACAAAGCGGCTTCATCAGTGATATAGGCTACCAAACTTACCAACGAATACTCGAAGAAGCTATTATCGAACTCAAAGAAAACGAATACAAAGACCTCTTCAGCAAAGAAAACCAACAAGACAGAGTCTATGTACGCGATGTCGAAATCGATACCGATCTCGAAATGCTCATCCCCGACGAATACGTCAGCGTCATTCAAGAGAGACTACGCCTCTATACCGAACTGAGCTCTATCGAAAACGAAG
>JAJRUR010000005.1 GCA_024277695.1 Bacteroidota bacterium
AGAGAGATAAAAGATATGGTTTTAAAATAATATTTGCTTGGGGTGTTGGAAGTGATGTTTTTAGCCGCAAGATTACACCCCGTTGGAGGCAAAAAGAGTCCTCCCCCTAACCCCCTGCAGAGGGATTGTCCTCCCCCTAACCCCCTCCAAAGAGGGACACCGTCACTACGAGGCGGCACGACGAAGCAGTCGCATCCTTCGGAGCCGGTTCTGACTGCAAGGGTGGTAAAAAGAGTCCTCCCCCTAACCCCCTCCAAAGGGGGACATCGTCACTGCGAGGAGGTACAACGAAGCAGTCTCATCAGTACGGAGACGATTCTGACTGCAAGGGAGGCAAAAAGAGTCCTCCCCCTAACCCCCTCCAAAGGGATTGTCCTCCCCCTAACCCCCTCCAAAGGGGGACACCGTCACTGCGAGGAGGTACGACGAAGCAGTCTCATCAGTACGGAGACGGTTCTGACTACAAAGGAGGTAAAAAGAGTCCTCCCCCTAACCCCTCCAAAGGGGGACATCGTCACGACGAGGAGGCATGACGAAGCAGACTCGCCAATCCTTTGGGGTAAAGACACTGTGAAGCTGTTGAATATTATTAGCTACCCAGACCAAACTATATATATGTTTTAGCTACTTTTGCCCTTTGTAGTATCATAAGAGTTTGTACATGGACCTTAAACAGATTATCAGTCACGCCAAAGAATATGGATTTATCTATCCCTCAAGCGAGATCTATGATGGCCTCGCAGCCACTTATGATTATGGTCCCCTCGGAGTAGAGCTCAAGAACAATATTAAGAACTACTGGTGGAAGTCCATGGTACATATGCACCAAAACATAGTAGGACTGGATGCTGCTATCTTTATGCATCCCAAAACATGGAAAGCTTCAGGTCATGTCGATGCCTTCAATGATCCGCTGATTGATAATAAGGATTCTAAGAAACGCTATAGAGCAGATGTTTTGATCGAGGACTATATCTCCAAAATAGAAACAAAAATCAATAAGGAACTGGCAAAAGCTCAAAAACGCTTTGGCGAAAGCTTTGATCCGCAAAAATACCGCAAAGAAAATACTCGAGTAGCCGGCTATATAGAAAAAATAGAAAGCATCAATAGCAGGATGAATACAGCTTTGTCCTCCGGACAGTTGGATGATCTCAAAAAGCTCATCGAAGAGTTGGGCATCGCTTGTCCTGTATCCGGCTCCAAAAACTGGACAGAAGTCAGACAATTCAATCTGATGTTCTCTACGCAACTGGGCAATATAGCCGGTGATGATGGTGTACTCTATCTTCGGCCGGAGACTGCACAAGGGATCTTTGTAAATTTTCTCAACGTCCAAAAATCCTCTCGGGCCAAAATACCTTTTGGTATCGCTCAGATCGGTAAAGCTTTTCGCAACGAAATCATCGCACGACAATTTATCTTCCGTATGCGCGAATTTGAACAAATGGAAATGCAGTTTTTTGTACGTCCAGGAGACGAAATGCAGTGGTATGATTATTGGAAAAATACTCGGATGCACTGGCATCAGGCTCTAGGAACCCCTATAGATCACCTCAGATACCATGATCATGAAAATCTAGCCCATTATGCCAATGCTGCCGTTGATATCCAATATCGTTTTCCTTTTGGTTTTAAAGAGTTGGAGGGCATCCACAGTCGTACGGATTTTGATCTGTCACAGCACCAAGAACTCTCGGGCAAAAAACTCCGATACTTTGATCCTGAGATCAACGAATCTTATGTACCTTACGTGATCGAAACTTCCATCGGGGTAGATCGTATGTTTTTGGCTTTGCTCAGCGAGTACCTCACAGAAGAAGAAGTACCGGATACACAAGAAGGTGCTACCAGAACGGTATTTAAGATCCATCCCGCCCTCGCTCCGGTCAAATGTGCTGTCATGCCCTTACTCAAAAATAAACCTGATCTCATCGCAAAAGCCAAAGCCCTATTTGATGACTTGCGCCTAGACTTTAACTGTCAGTATGACGAAAAAGATGCTATCGGCAGACGCTATAGACGTCAAGATGCCATCGGGACTCCATTCTGTGTTACGATCGATTTTGATAGCTTGGAAGACCAGCAGGTTACTGTCCGTGAGCGAGATGCACTGACGCAAGATCGTATCTCAATAGAGCAGGTTGCATCTTATATAGATCAGCGAGTACAACTGAGTACATTGCTCAAAAAATAAATATCTGTATTATACGTCTGCCAATGCGGTTCACTCAGACTCTGCGCGGTGGATCCACCCGGTTTCTATTTGTTTATTGGCTTTGGCCCCTAGAGTTTTGAGTTTTTCTGCTCTTCGGATGAGGTTGCCACTGCCGTCTACGATTTTATTCATTGCGGCATCGTAGGATCTTTTTGTCGTATCCATTTGTTGACCCAATTTCTTTAGGTCATCAAGCAGTCCGGTAAATTTGTCGTACATCTTACCGGCTTCTTTGGCTATTTCGAGGGCGTTACGACGTTGTTTTTCATTTTTCCAACGCGCATCGATAGTTTTTAAGGTAGCCAGTAAAGTGGATGGAGTGACGATGATGATATTTTTTTCAAAAGCATCGAGATATAAATTTTCATCGTAGGCGATCGCTGAGGCGAATGCGGTTTCGATAGGTATAAACATGAGTACAAAGTCAGGCCCACCATCGATGAGTTCGTGATAGGATTTGGAGCTGAGGCTCTGGATATGTCTAAGGATAGCTTGGGTATGTTCTTTTTGATAATTTGTACGCTCCTGCTCCGTATCTGCATTGATCATTTTTTCATAAGCGATCAGGGAGACTTTGGAGTCGATAATCATATGGGTTTCGTCCGGCATATGGATGAGGACATCCGGATGATATCGGCGTCCTTCTTCGTCCGTAAGATGTGCTTGAGTGATGTACTCTACGCCTTTGGTGAGTCCTGACTTTTCGAGGACTCTTTCGAGGACGAGTTCACCCCAATTGCCTTGCATTTTTTTATCACCTTTGAGTGCCTTGGTCAGATTATTGGCTTCTTGACTGATTTTTTGGTTGAGCTCTTGGAGTTGCTTGAGCTCTTGACGAAGACCGGCCTGCTGCTCCACCGAATCGCGGTGTACTTGGTTTACCCGCTTTTCAAAACTCACGATACGCTCTTTGAGCGGCTCAAGTACATCTTTGAGATGTTCTTTAGACTGACCTTTGAAGACTTTGTTCTTTTCTTCGAATATTTTATTGGCCAGATTTTCAAATCGTTCTTCGAGTTGTACTACGTTACTTTTGTGCTCTTCGAATTGGTTTTCGATAGTTTTGGCATGATGCAAGGCTACTGCAAGATCTGAAGATAGCCGATCTTTATCTTCGGTGGCTTTTTGGAGGAGTTGCCGCTCTTGGGCAAATTCGGTTTTGAGGATTTGGAGCTGTTCACCCAGCTGTCGGAGATTAGCTTCAGCAACATCCCGCTCGGAGCGATAGCTGTTGTTTTGGGCTTGGAGTTCTGTTAGGCTTAGTTGCTCTTGGCGCAATCGCTGCTCTGTTTCTTCAAGGAGTTTTTTTGTAGATTGGAGTTGGGATTGAAGTAGTTTGATATCTGCAGCAGATTTAAAATGATGGATGATATAGGAGATGATAGCGCCTATGACTAAGCCGATGATAAGGTATAAGATCAATTCGTTCATAATACAAAAATAACTATAATGATTGGCTTTTGCGTCATTCTGCTGCACCGAAGTGTATGATGAGTAGTGAAGCGTGCACTTAATACAATACCGATTGTACTATAAATACTACCAACTATACAATGAATAGTACCAACTATACATTACTCCATACAGCATAAGTATAAGCATTCTACATTTGCTATCGAAAACACACTATAGATAATGCAGATATATTAAAACGCAAAAAAACCAAGAATTATGGCTAGTGTAAGAGATGTCCACATAGATATATGCCAAAAAGATGCCCTAGGGCAGATATACCTGAAACTGGATTTTTTAGAGGAAGAGTGTAAAAAAAATCAAGATTTTGAACTCTTTACAGCATTGATCGAAGAGTACAAGGACGCAGATGTATTTCTTTGCTCACCCTTGTTGACTCTAGGTACTGAAAGTCATACAGAAGAAGCATTGTTTTGGGTGGATAGTCGCTCGGTGCGACCTAATGGATTATCTACCTTGTCGATCACTATTGACTGTACAGGACAACTGCACTCGCTAGATGATGCTTCTGTGTATAGAGCCGTTGTCTATCTGATACCTAAAGTAAAAACAGAGATCGCTTGGTCCGAGCAGTTAGTTTCAACTGAATGAAAAAAAAATAACTAGTTATGATACCATATACAATTAATCCCTTCACTCCCTACAAAACCAGCTTTTTGTAGCCTCACCTATACAGCGATACGATGACGAGGAGATTTTTTTCCAGCTCAGGAAAAAGCTCCTCTTTTTTTTTGGGGGGAGATTGTCCCCTTGTAGCTGTCCGCAAAAGAAATAATTATCGCGAACTTATCTGTCGGGCATCAAATAATAAGCTATGGTCTTTTCCGTCCCAACGACCAATGATCCGAGTACTCCCTGTATGCTCAATGCGTGGAAAAACAATATCTCTGACGAGTGTGTCGCCAGGATAAATACGCTCTTTATATAACACACCTATTTCAAAATATTGAGTTTCCTCGTCCAAGTTTCTTTCATATTCCTTCGATGCACTGTTCGCATCGGCAAAGTACGCCAGCCTTTCTGCACCATAAAATACGCCTTCTATCAAATTGGCCCCAGGCGTAATGGCTAGCGCTACCATCTCCAGACCAAAAAGCACTCCTTCCAAAATATTACCGGATTTTCGTCTCGTTTTTTCAGACTTTTTTTCTCCCTGCAAGTATTCAATGTGCTCTAATGGATTGATGGCTTTGTAGGCTTGCACAGCTACCGGATTTTCTATGGTTTCAATCCAAAAATCATCATATGCAATATCTAAGGACTGCTCCTTGAAGTTGATGATTTGACATTCAAAAATCAAATAATTTCCGGCATCGCCTATAAATTGCATTCGCCAGTCGATAGCATCCTCGAGAGGGTCTGATTCTAATCTTTTGGCAGGTATTTCTGCAAAATCCAGACTGGTATAAACGGGCGAGCACCCCAATAACAGTACACTTAACCAAATGAACACAATATGTACATACTTCATATCGCCAATAAAAATAATAACAAAGACAGTCTTACCGTTTAGATTTAACAAGATTTTAACCCAATTCGTGATCCGCTATATAGCTTTAAACGGCGATTATCCGCTAAATGTTACAAGATATCAAGTCGATCTATCCGGTTATACATTAGAGCTTTTTAGAAAATGCCCTTTGCCTTAAATTTGTAGGCGCACGATAGAAAATAAAATTTATATAATCCAAAATACATATTTTATACTATTTTTGTACATATCCAATATGAAAATTAAAAAATTATGAAAAATCTAATTTTAAGAAAATCGATTCTAGTCTTGGTAGCCATAATATGGATGTCCAATTACGGAGAGGCACAGATTTGGAAAAGAATACAGAAGCGAGTAGAAGACCGAGCAGAGAGAAAAGTAGAGCAAAAAATCAATCGAGAAGTTGACAAAAAGGTTGACGAAACCATGGATCCCGTCTTATATGGAGATCCCAATAAAGAACGAGACGAGAACGAAGAAAAAGAAAAAGCAGAAGAACAAGAAAAAAGAGTACAAGACATGATGGCCCAATACATGGGAGCTTCAAAGGTAGAACTGCCGGAGTCCTATGATTTTGAAATGTCCATACGCTATGCGGTCAGTTCGGGAAATAAGGAGGAGACGGAGATGACATATCTGATTTCTGATGAGGATCATTGGGGATTTAGTACCACTGAATCAGACAATAATAATACTATTGTCATCGATCATAAGCGACAGGTCGTAGTGATGTACACAGAAGACCGAGGAAAAAAGACGGGAATGAAATTGCCGAGTATGATGAACCAACAGTTCTTGGATGCTGTAGATGATGCAACTCCGGATGATGATAAATTTGACCTGCGAGAAACAGGAAAAACAAAAAAAATATTAGGATACTTATGCAAACAATATATCGCCACAACAGACCAAGGAGTCAGTGAAATATGGATGACCAATGAATTAAAAGCTTCACTTTCAAAAATATTTAGCAGTTCGATGTCTAGAAGCAAAAAAACTCCAAAGTATGCTGCTGCAATCCAAATGCTGGATGGTGCTTTTATGGAATTCATCTATACCGATCACAAAAAACAAAAAAATAATATGCATATGCTCGCTGTATCTGTCGATACAAAACCAAAACCTATTCGTCAGAGTGATTATCAATGGCCGGAGTTCTAGTAATGCTTGAGGACACATACTCATCGCATCTAGTATTCTTTTTTTCTTCAAACCACCTGCACTTATGAACTTTTTTGCACATCGCCCTTTGTTCTCATTTTTGGTATGGATTATATTTTGTGGCACTAGCTGCGATTCTACCCCTACTTTACCAAAGCCTCGTGCTTATCCCAAGGTCGATTTACCACAAAAAAGCTATCAAGACTTTGAGCTTGAACATTGTCCTATGGACTTCCGTTATCCGACATACGCTCAGATCATCAAAGATGAACTGTTTTTTGACGAATCTCTCGAAAACGATTGCTGGTTTGATATATCCGTCCCCAAGCTCGGTGCCAAAATCCACTGTAGTTATTATCCGATCAATAGCACGTACGAATACGATAAATTGCTTGATGACGCTTTTAAACTTGCCGGTAAGCACACCATCAAAGCGGACTACATCGACGAAATCCCTATCCGCAACAAATACGGCACCTCGGGTTTTTTATTTGCCCTTAGTGGTCCTGTCGCTAGTCCGTATCAATTTTTTCTCACAGATACTACGCAGCATTTTATTCGAGGTGCCTTATATTTTCACACTCAATCCAGACCGGACTCGCTAGCACCGGTTATCGAATTTATGAGCGAAGATATAGATAGTCTGCTGATGAGTTTTAGCTGGAAGTAGATATCTCGTCTAGAGTGTTGTTGCAAGAGATGATTGGATATAGAAGACATTTTATGACGATGGATTTAGCTACCTTGCAGGCATCATGTGTGGACGCTACGTATTAATAAAAGAAATCCAATCGGTTCAAAAACAGTTCAATCTCAAACCCCTTGAGCATGTAGAACAATACTATTCTGCCAATAT
>JAJRUR010000138.1 GCA_024277695.1 Bacteroidota bacterium
ATTGATAATGATTTGGTCCAGTGGAACCGTGTACTTTAGGGCTTTGAGCATCAGATTGTCTGACTGGACGGAATAGAGACCGTCCGAAAAGGCGATAGCACCGCTGTTTGCCATATCGAGCAATTCTGCCAAATCGTTTCCTTTATTTTCTCGACTCAATGCCCCAATGACTTGTAGATGGATATCCTGCTCTTCGGATCGTCCTAACAGATAGCTAATCATCGATCCATGATCTATGACAGGCTGGAGATTGGGAAATATGGCTATAGATGTATAACCTCCGTATTTGGCTGCTTCTAAGAGTGATTGGAGGGTTTCTCGATGCTCCATACCCGGCTCACCGCCATGCACCCCAAAGTCAAACCAGCCCGGAGAAACTCCCCAGCGACTACCGTCTATTTGGTGTTTTGCCTTGGGCATCCTACTACCAATGTGTGTAATGATGCCTTTTTCTATACGCATATGCTTACGAGTCAGATGATATTCCGATCTACGATCGTATATGCGTACATTCCTAATCAGGACGCTCTCGCTTGTGTTTTTTTTCATAAAAATATCAATTGGGCAAATTTAAGAATCTTTTTGGGATAACAGCAGATCTATAATCAAAAGGGTTTTGTGCATAAGCATGCACGAATATATTGATTGGCTTTTATCTTTGCCGTATGGATTTTTTATTCCCTAACTTTCTTTGGGCTCTTGCTGCTCTAGCTATTCCGATTATTGTGCACTTGTTTCATTTTAGGAGATTCAAGAAAGTGCGCTTTACTAATGTCCGAATGCTTCAAGAAGTGATGCAAGAGACTTCTACGCATAAAAATATCAAACATCGGCTTATCTTACTGAGTCGATTACTAGCACTTGCTGCCATTATATTGGCTTTTGCTCAGCCATTCATCAAAAAAGATCAGCAAGTACGTACCGGCAAAAAGTCGGTCAGTGTATTTGTAGATAATTCTTTTAGCATGCAAGCTCAGCGTGATGGCGTATCCCTCTTTGAGCAGTCCAGAGCCAAAGCACGCACACTCGTGGATGCCTTTGAAGAAACAGATCAGTTCCAGATATTGACCAATGACCGGGACTATCGCGAAAAAAACTGGATGTCAAAATCGGATGCACTAAGCTACTTGGATGAGTTGGAGATTACTTACCGTGTTGTACCCATAGACCAAATTGTCCGCCAAATAGAGCAGCTCCAATTCAGTGACCCACAAGCTCATCACTTGGCTTATTTCTTTTCGGATTTTCAAAAGGGGCAATTTAGAAATAGTCCGGAACCTGATACGGCTATCCAAAGTTATGCAGACATCCTAGCTGCAACACAAGACCAAAATATCAGTATCGATAGTGCTTGGTTTATCAATCCTACTCCTGCGATCAAGCAAAATAATACTATGGTCATCCAAGTGAGCAATCATAGTACGCAGCAAGAAGCAGAGACCAAGCTCAGCTATCTAAAGCAAAATAGACAACATGCTATCGGGACGGTCACAATACCTCCGAATAGCTCTGTTCTGGATAGTTTTGAGATATCTATGCATGAGGGTGGCGATCAACGCATTACTATCCAACTGACGGATGACCCCATCCGATTTGACGACCGATATTTTGTCGCTTTTGATGTCTTGGAATCTATGAATATTCTGTCTATCCAATCTAAGCACAATGCTTTTAGTTTTTCAACAGCTTTTGATCTGTTGCCCTATGTGAGTTTTGATGAGACCAATATCAGCAAAATCAACTACTCCGGACTCAAACAATATAACCTTATCATATTACAGGAGCTAGAGGAGATTACCACCGGATTGAGTCAGGCACTGGTAGAAGCTGTAACACAAGGCAATAATCTACTAGTAATACCCGCCTATGATGCTGACATCGAATCGTATAACAGTTTTTTGAGATTACTTCAGGTACCCACATTAGGAGCATTAGAACAAAAAGAACGCCAGGTCCATAGGATCAACAAACAGTCTCAACTGTTCAAAGAAGTTTATGACCGACATCGCAGGATGGAAGATCTACCTACTACTCAAGCCAATTATATCATCCGATCCAGTACCAAACAACCGGCCGAAAAACTGATTAGGTATCGTGATGGTTCCGGTTTTTTGTATAGATATTCGTCCGGTTCCGGCAATGTTTTTCTGCAAGCTGCTCCTATGGATAAGCGTAGTTCTGATTTTGTCCAGTATGCCGATCTGTGGTTGCCGATGTTATATAACATGGCCTTGGCATCTAATCGTAGTCAAAGACTATCATATACCATCGGGAGAAACTACAGTATGGATATCCCTCACAAAGCAGATGGACAAGATATGACCTACAGGATTACCGGAGAGCAAGAGTTTATTCCCGAGCAAATCAACCTACCGAATAGTACTCGTATCCTGCTCGCCCATCAGGTTCGCGAAGCCGGGTTTTATTCATTGAAACAGGGCGATGAAACTATTCGTCCGCTCGCTTTTAATTATGATCGAATAGAGTCCGACAGTAGGCACTTGACAGGTTCTATGCTCCAAGAAAATTGGCCGCATGTGACTGTCCTAAGAGCCAAAGACGATATCGCCATGGCGCAGATGGTTTCTATGGAAAATCATGGCAGACCCTTATGGAAATATGCGATATATTTGGCATTGTTCTTTCTATTCGTCGAAGGATTATTGGTACGTTTTATCCGCTAAAGGAATAGCTGAATTTTTAAAATTTGAGGGAGGTATTTATCTTGCTCATTAAAAAATATAAGTTATCCCAAGTCCAATATATAAATGTATTTTTTATTCTATTTTTGGAGTTTTCTTAGCTTCCTTTTTTCTCGAGCCAGTTCTTTTTTGATCTCCTTAAGTTTTTCTTCCCAGTTTTTGACTTCGCTTTTTAAAAGTTGTACTTCTTGGAGAGTTTCTTCCTTGACGCGCGTGATTTCGTCACGGGCTTTTTGTTTGGCCAGATACACTTCATGGGCAGTTTGTTGTTTGGCTTGCTGTACTTTTTCTATCATGGATTGATGTGCTTCTTGAATATCGTCCGTGTATTGTTTTAATAATCTAGCCTGGTCATTGCGCAAAGAATCTCTTTGAGCCACAAATTCTTTTCTTATTTGATCCAAAGCACTTCTGACCGCTTGAATTTCAGTACCCAAAGAATCGTGCAATTGATGCATTATCTCATCGGATTGTTGTTTGAGTTGCTGATATGCATCGCGATGTGCTTGAAGGATTTCTAATTTTTTGCTTTGATGCAGCGAATCGATATGTAGTAGTTCATCCAGTTGTTTTAGCTTGGTGGCGGCCAAAAATTCTTGATATTTTTCTACTTCCTGATGGAGTTTTTCTTGTTGTAAGACTTTGTAGCGTTCATATTGTTCTTGCATGATTTCCATTTCATCACGGAAGGCGGATCGTACTTCTGCAAGTCGATTATACTCTCGATCTGTTTCTTCTTGTATGTGTGTTTGAAGTGTACGTAGTTTTTCAGCATGTTGCTTTCGTAAGGTCAAGAGTTGATGCTCCATCTGTTGTTTTTCTTGGATCATTTTTTCTTGATGTCGAGCATTAATTTGGATGCGATTTTTTTTCAGTTTACTATACTGTTGGTTTACTATTTCTCCTTGGTTTGACTTGATTTTGTCGTCGAGATCTATTTTTGCAATGGCTGCCTCGGCTCGTTTTCGAATCCTACGGATGGAGTCTGCATAAGCGATTTTGATAGTTTGATATTGATGATTCAGTGCATAGAGCAAGGAGTCATTTTTGGTTCGAGATTTTTTGACTGCCTGAACAAATGCGGATTGCAGTTGGCGATACTTGTCGATATAACTTTGCTCTATAGAATCTCTTTTTTGCTTGCTCAACTGCAAGCTGCGCATAAAATTTTGTTGTTGTTCTAGAGACTTTTGCGCTAGGGATTGTTTAAATTTTTTGAAGTCACCTAATATTTCTTTACGTTGTTTTTCGACTTGGTTTTGCAGTTGTGAAATGCGGAGTTTTCCTTCTTGAGAAGCCCTTAAAATAGCATCAGCTGATCGCGACTTTGCCATGATGACTTCTTGGGCTACTTGTAGTAGTTCTTGCTCGAGGAGGTGTCGCTGTTGGATCAAGAGCTGCTTGTGGGCAGTACGCATCGAATCGAGTTGCGTATTTTGTCGGCGGACAAGCTGTTCTTTTTTTGCCACATATTCTGATTGCATTTCTTTGATTCGAGCGATCTCTGCTAGAGTCTGAACTTGAGCATTCTCCTTTTCTTTTGTCAGATC
>JAJRUR010000139.1 GCA_024277695.1 Bacteroidota bacterium
AAAAAGAAGGTGCATCAATAAAAGAACGAAAGTTCTGAGCATTAGAACTAAATGCCCAGCTGGTCAAACAAATTAGCATCAAAAAAAGAGTACGCATATCCTAGGTGTTTTTAGGCCAACAAGGTATACAAAATTTATATATTTTAGCTATATATACTATGAAGTATGTAAAATGAAATACTGCCAAGTACAAAAAAGCAAGTCTTACATATGCTAGCATCCTTCGGAGGTCTAAGGATGAGACTGCTTCGTCGTGCCTCCTCGCAGTGACGTTGGTCAGAACCCTCGCATACTTTTTTGGATAACTAAAGTGGAAAAAACATATATCCCATGATATATTTGTACTATGCTCAAAGCCTATATGACATCTAACAGATACGAAGCCGGTTGTGACGAAGCCGGTAGAGGTTGCCTTGCAGGTCCCGTCTATGCTGCAGCTGTCATCCTCGATGACAACTTCCCTATACATCTATTGGATGATTCCAAAAAACTAAACGCAACACAGCGGGCTAGCTTAAGACCTATCATCAAATCTAAAGCCAAAGCCTGGGCAGTGGCTTACTGCACTCCAAAAGAAATTGATCGCTACAATATACTACAGGCTTCCATACGTGCTATGCACAAAGCAATCAAAAAACTGTCCATCAACGTTGAGTACCTCATCATAGACGGCAATAAATTTAACCCCATCTGCAATATACCTTTTAGCTGCATCGTCCAAGGAGATGCCAAATATGCATCTATCGCTGCAGCTTCGATTTTGGCCAAAACTTATCGCGATGATTATATGTGCAGACTGCACAAAAAATATCCCGAATTCGGCTGGAATAACAACAAGGGATATCCTACGCAAATCCATAGGCAGGCAATCGTCCAATACGGACACACAAAATACCACAGACGTAGTTTTAAATTGTATCCAATACCTACATTATTTGATCAACATTCGACATAACACATTGTTTTTCTGTGTCTTACATATAAGCAACATCTATATATTTATGAAATAAACGGATTGTACCGACGCTCATGTCCAATGGTCGTTTGGGGTCCATGTCCACTATATACTATTATAGCATCATCCAAAGGCAATAATTCCCTGCGAATACTAGAAATCAGCGTATCATAATCCCCCCCTGGTAGATCTGTACGCCCAATAGACTCTCTAAAGAGTACATCTCCTGCTATAACATAACCTTCTACGGCATCATAGAGGCATAGACTGGCAGCAGAATGCCCCGGTGCAAACAATAATTTTAAGCTTATTTCATCCAAAGTAATATAATCATCCTGCCGCAAAAAAACCTCCGGTTTAGGTCCTATGGAGATCTGCAGTCCATAACTACGTGCTATATACTCCTGCATCGAGTACATTTCAAGCTCTCCTTGATGAAACTCGGGCTTTAAGCCAAATTCTTCATAGATAAAGGCATTACCGAAAATATGATCCAAATGACAGTGCGTATTGATCAATCGCTTAGGTTTAAGATCATTTTGCCGGATATAAGTCAAGAACCGGTTGCGCTCTGTTTCATCATAACAACCGGGATCTACGATGATACAATTACCCTTCTCGGAATGAAGAACATAAGTGTTCTCTTGAAACGGATTAAAAGTAAATATTTTTATTCTAGACATATAGTTCGTTATATTCGTTACAAATATAGACTATCTTAGACCTTTTTGTGAGACCGGTGATAAAAGAAAAAAAATACATATGGCGCTTTTGCATAATGCTTTTGGCATTTTGGTGGTATCCCACCTTAGTGACAGCGCAAATCACCAATGTCCGTTTTGGCAAAAATCGTATCCAATATCACGATGATTTTGACACTTGGTTCAAATACGAAACAGCACATTATATAACACACTGGTATGGCAAATCTAAGAACCAAGCTTTTTTTGTCATCAAACTCTGCGAAAAAGAATTTAACGAACTCGATAGAATTCTAGATCATCATCTCAGTGATAAAATAGAAATTATTGTCTATGACGATCTAACAGACTTAAAACAAAATAATATAGGTATAGAGCAAAGTTTTGAAAATGAAAATAATAAAACCAAAGTTGTAGCTAATAAAATCTTTGTGTTCTATGACGGAAGCTATTCTAACTTGCGAAAACAAATACGAGAAGGTATTGTAGAAGTGTACCTCAATGATATGATGTACGGTGATAATCTACAACAGGTGGTACATAATGCAATCTCTGCAGATTTGCCTATTTGGTTTAGAGATGGTCTTATCGCTTATTTGGGTGACGAGTGGGATGTGCAGCAAGAATACAAAATGATCGATTTGCTCTCTAAAAAGAATATCCGAACTTTCGATGATCTTGTAAGGCTTGATCCTAGATCCGCAGGTAGAATTTTTTGGGATTTTATACACACCAATTATGGGCAATATTCGATATCAAACATTCTTTATGTAAGTAGATTAAATAGAGATCTCAACCAAAATTTTGAATATATCCTAGGTGATAATTTGGACGATATTAAAAAGGATGTTTTTTTATTTGCTCAAAAAAATATTCAAGAAAAATCATATAACAAAAAAAGAAAATATCATAAACTCAAAAAACGCAGAAATGCAAAAATTACTAAAACTCTGTTTCACCCTGTCAATAAATCCATAGCATTTGTACTCAATGAACATGGCAAAACAAAAGTAATCCTACAGGATATAAAAACTAAAAAACAAAAAACACTTTTTAAATACGGATATCGCAATACTTTTCAAGCTACCGATTACAATTATCCCATTATAGCATGGCATCCTGACGGAGATCATTTGTCCGTATTTTATGAACATAGGGATGTAATTTATCATAGAGTCATAAATATTACAGACGGTACATATACCGAACGGACCACTCCACCGATGTATAGAAGAATCTTTTCTGCTGATTATATCGACCAAGAAAATATAGCTCTTTCTGCCACTACGGATGGATATACTGATC
>JAJRUR010000140.1 GCA_024277695.1 Bacteroidota bacterium
ATCCGAAGTATTGAACCGATGTAGGATTCTTTTCATCTGATGCTGAGCTCTTGGGTATGCTTTACAAAGTGTACCAATGTCCTCACAAGCATTCGTTACATTGCAGCGACCTCCTCCGGATATCTTAACTTTTGATAGCAGTTTGTGGCTTTTTTCTAAGATGACTACAGAAGCATTCGGGTAGAGCTCCTTGGCTCGAAGCGCTGCAAAAAAACCGGCTGCACCACCACCTATGACGACAACTTCCATACCCTACAAGTTTTTTGGTCCACTTCTATGCGCGATAATATCATCATAATGCTTCTATCAAGATGCAAATATGCGCAATGATTCGCTTAGTTCTATACTCAAGAGCTCGTTAGAATAGCATACATAGTCCAACAGGAAGTTTAAATAGCCCAGCATCAGACTCCATCAAATTGATTTCCAAATCTCTAAAGTTTATTATTACTTTTACACGATGAAAATCACAATCTTTTACTTGTCTTGTATTTCTCTATGCTTAAGTGCTTGCAGCACTACAAAAGATACAGTACGCTCTGCGGAGCAAATTCAAAATTTAAAAAAATGTGGTTTAGCAGTTAAGCTCATCACGCGTAATCAACAGATAGACCAATTGACCAAGTTGGGAAATACTGCCAAAGCAAATCAGATAAGAACTCAGGTCAAAAATTTTAATAGCAAAACCATACAAGATATCTCCGAATATTATGATTTTTCTGAAGTGTATTACTTCTATTCGTCTGACAGAAATCAACTCCGGCAGCAAGATGTTTCTAACAAGCTTTTGAATAAAAACCTAGAGCCTATCCGGAGTAGTGATCTGAAGTGCAGCGCTTTTCTGGTACTCGAATATGGGCACATAGATTCGTCGAGTAATCAAAACATGTTAAAACTTGCATCCAAGTGGGTTTTTAAGGACAAATCCCTCAGACCTCTCCGGCAACCCTTTCCGTATGTAAAAAATACGCTCGACTGCTTCGGCAGCAAAAACAGTACCCCACAGATCCGCTGCTTAAATCACAAACTCCATAAGTATTTTGATAAAGTAACCGGGCAACAATGAATGACAAAATCCCAAAAACTATTTTGGTCATACAAACCGCCTTTTTGGGTGACCTCATCCTCACGACAGGAATATTAGAAAAACTGCATCAAAAATATCCTAACGCTCAGATTGATCTGCTGATCAAAAAGGGTTACGCCAAGCTATTTGACGCACATCCTTTTGTCCACAAAATTCTGCAATTTGACAAAAAAAACAAACGAAAAGAAATCCCTAGATTAGTCAAGCAAATCAAAAATGCAGCCTATGATCTGCTCATCAATACGCATCGGCATCTTTCGTCAGGCATCCTAGCCGCTACCAGTAAGGCCAAGTTAGTCATCGGTTATAGAGCTAATCCTCTCTCTACATTCTATCAGCAACAAATACCTTATCATATCGATGATGGTCGCCACGAATATCTCCGCCTCCACGATTTGATTCGGCACATCACCGATGAGCACGCCGCCAAACCCAAACTGTACGTTGATCGTTTTGGTGACCCATCCATTAGCGAGGCATATATTTGTATAGCACCGGGATCCGTCTGGCAAACCAAACGATGGCCAATAAGCGCTTGGATTGATTTTCTAAAAACAAAACCAAAACAAAAAGTGTATCTACTCGGAGGAAAAACGGACTTCGATGATAATCAAAAAATCCTCACTGCCCTACCCCGACACCCCATCATCAATACGGCAGGCAAAATGCATATCCTGTCTTCCATTTATTTGATGAAACACGCCCAAATGAACTATGTGATGGATTCGGCACCCCTACATATGGCCTCAGCGGTCAATGCAGCTGTAACCGCTTTATTTTTATCCACTACTCCAAAGTACGGATTCTATCCCCTATCCGACCACTCCATCATCGTACAAACTCCACTGCAACTCGATTGTCGTCCATGTGGATCTCACGGTCACAAGACTTGCCCTCAAGGACACTTCAAGTGTGCACAACTACCGTTATAATCAAGTATTTATGGAATTATATTCTCGCTTTAGTCGCTTGATAATCCTTCCGGAAGCTAAGACCATCTTCAGACCATCGGAATACACATTGATTTTGGCTTGACCCACATGCTGCCATTTGACCGGAAGGGACACTACCTTATAGCCCTCGTAATACGCTCGACATAAGAGTTCAATATCATGGGCCCAACCAAAATCCTCCAACTTGTAAAACAATGTTTTAGCTATCTTTCCGGGATAAAGTTTAAAACCGCATTGGGTATCATCTTGTCGTAGCGGAGTAATCATTTTGACATATCGATTAAAAAATCCACCTAAAGACTTGCGATTTTGAAGCGCTTTTATTTCAGATTCCGGATGGGCACGATTTGCGATGCGTATCGTATCGCTGTCAAACTCCTCTACGGCTAATTTTTTTTTCCATGCAACCAATTGCATCGGGTCGGTAGACATATCTGCATCCAAAGTCAGTACAAAATCTCCTCCGGCAGACAATACTCCTGCTCTTAGAGCACCTCCCTTGCCTAGGTTTTTCTCCAAATCCAGTACCTTGACAGAAGTCCATTCAAATCCTTGTTGGGCAAAAGCCTGCATCCGATCAAGCGTACCGTCCGTGCTTCCATCATTGACTAGAATGACCTCAACGGGAACTGTACTGTATTGGTCATATCGTTGTATGGCCTGTTCCAGTCGTTCAAAACGGTCAGATTCATTGAAACATGGTATGACAAAACTGTACAAAATAAAATTTCTCTTAAAATAGTTTTCAAAAATATCCTTTTAATTGAAAACAAGCCAAAAAAGAAGTATTATTTTGGCTGCCGAAATAATACACAGTATGCTACACCAACACCTGCTTTCGGAACGGATCATCCATCTCAAACCCTCAGCTACATTAAAAATGGCCCAGTTAGCTCGTGATTACAAGGCTATGGGCAGAGATGTCATCAGTCTGAGCCTCGGCGAACCTGACTTTGACACACCGGAACATATCAAAACTTTTGCTAAGCAAGCCTTGGATGATGGCTATACGAAGTACACCCCTGTTGCAGGGCTTCCCGAACTACGCGAAGCGATCTGCACCAAACTACAACGAGACAATGCACTGAATTACACCCCGGATCAAATCTTAGTATCCAACGGTGCCAAACAAAGCATATCCAATCTCTGCAATGCCCTACTCAATCCCGGGGACGAAATTATTTTATTTGCTCCTTACTGGGTATCGTATTATGATATCGCCCAGCTTGTAGGAGCAAGAGTCGTCAGTATCCACGCTACGGTGGACCAAGATTTTAAGGTGAGTCCTCAACAATTAGCTCAAGCGATCACGCACAAGACCAAAATGCTGCTGTTTTCAAGTCCATGCAATCCTACAGGTAGTGTCTATAGCCGCAAAGAATTGGCCGCTTTTGTTGAGGTACTCAAAGAACATCCCAATATCATCATCGTATCTGACGAAATATACGAATACATAAACTTCTCAAAACAGCACGCCAGTATAGCATCTTTTGATGAGGTCTATCCACAGACAGTGACAGTCAATGGCTTTTCTAAAGGATTTGCTATGACCGGCTGGAGACTTGGATATATGGCTGGTCCTTCTTGGCTTATTAAGGCTTGCGCCAATAATCAAGGGCAATGCACCTCCGGAGCCAATGCCTTTGGGCAAAAGGCTGCTGCACAGGCACTTTTAGCCGATATGGGCCCTACCGAACGGATGCGACAAGCCTTCAAAAAACGACGAGACTTAGTCATCGAGCTATTGAGTCAAATCGATGGCATGCAGTGTAATGAACCTCAAGGTGCTTTTTACATATTTCCTAATATCACGGCTATTTATGGAAAAACTGATGGTACCGAGCTCATCCGTAATTCCGAAGACTTTTGCAAATATATCCTTGAAGAAGCCCATGTCGCACTGGTACCGGGAAGTGCATTCGGCAATGACGATTGTTTTCGATTGAGCTATGCTGCTTCAGACCAAATACTCCAAACAGCCATCCGGCGCATAAAAACCGCTGTCGAAAAATTAAAATAAGTATCAGCAGATAAATTGACGACTACTCCAATGCATCTTCTAGCAAATGTTCGATAGCAAGCAGAGTTTGCAATGTCTCAGCATATCCGTATTGTAATGTTTCTAATAAAAACAGCTTGTTATCCACCATATTTTCAAATTTCCGCATGCCTAGGATTGCCCGATTATCAAAAGCTTTTAACCCGCTTTTGCCTACATGCTTGAGCTCGCTAGAAAAACGCTCATCTACTTGGCGCAAAGAGATCTGTTCGTACAAAAAAGGCATAAGATTATATTCAATATCCCGAGTCAATTCTTCCTCATAATTACGTATCCTGATCATTATTTGCGGAATATCGTAGAGCAATGCTCTCAAGGAGTCCGAAGCTAAAGTAGAAATTTGCCCTGTATTTAATCCTTCTCTAAGAGTCGATTCGTTAAATTCAAACAATGGTGTGTTTATAAACCCAAACAACAAGCTATCTACTAACTGACCATCCATCTCTTTATAATTGGGACCAAATAGACTTAATAATGATCTGGTTTCGTACTGAAGTTTTTTTACCTTATCGATATGTGACCTCAGTTCTTTTTTATTCTTTATAACTTCGGCTAATAATCTTTCTGCTAAAGAAATAGATTTGTTACTTGTTATCCTCGAATTGTTCCAGTTATTAATACTTAGTGCTATTAAGATCCCTATGACCACTAGAGCAATTTCACCCATCGCATATCGAATATATTTGCCCAACTTATTGTCTTGAGCGAGTCGTCTGCGTATTTTTCGAAATATTTTTGGCATAAGGGGCTAAATTTTGCAACAGAATATGAAGTCTAAGATAGTGCCCGTAAAGTAATCAAAAGTATTGAAACTATTTAGCCACAGCAATATAATTAAGGTAATGGTAGTTCACAATTGCTGCTAAGCCTAGTACGAGCACTCAATATTCAAGCCTCTGTGTACATTTATAGTCCTTCTAAGAATTTTGACTTAAAATCAATAAATTTTAATAAATATCTTTATATTGCGCTGACAACTTCTTTACAATATCTATCGATTCGATTCAAAAGATTATTAATGATATACCGATCTATGATGATGGTATATAGAATTATTAACCAAAACAACACTAAATTATGAAAAAATGTATTACAATTTTGGCTCTGTGGAGTCTTTTCATCACCGGTGCATGGTCGCAGCGAACAGTGACCGGCACAGTTACTGCCGAAGGCGAAGGACCATTAGTAGGAGTAACAGTACAAGCCAAAGGATTCACCTTAGGAACGGTTACGGATATCGATGGACAATATAGCTTGACCGTACCGGACGAAACTCGATTTTTAGTATTTTCTTATGTAGGATATGGATCGATTGAGGTGCCCATCGGAGACAATCCTGTCCATAACGTCATCTTGAGTAGCGGGGAAGATCTCAATGAAGTGGTCGTAGTAGGTTCTAGGGGAGCCGGCAGGACCAAACTCACTACAGCCGTACCCGTAGATGTAATCGACATGGCTGATCTAGTGGGCAATTCTGCTCAGACGACTGTCACACAGATCCTCAATTATGTGGCACCTTCTTTTACCTCCAATACCCAAACGATATCTGACGGGACAGACCACATAGATCCTGCGTCACTCAGAGGCTTGGGACCTGACCAAGTGCTCGTACTGATCAATGGAAAACGACGACACACATCATCACTCGTCAATGTCAATGGTACATTTGGTCGTGGAAATGTAGGCACAGACCTCAATGCCATCCCTACGGCAGCCATCCAACGAATAGAAGTCCTCCGAGATGGTGCAGCAGCTCAATACGGATCAGATGCCATCGCCGGTGTCATCAATATCATTCTGAAAGAAAAAGCCGGACTGAGCTTCAATGTGAGCACCGGAGGTTATTTCTCCAGCGAGATACCTGAAGCAGACGGTAACGTGGATGGAGAAAATGTACAACTCGGTGTCAATTATGGTACCAACTTAGGCAAAAACGGTGGCTACTTCAATATAACCGGTTCTTTTGATAATCGTGAACATACCAATAGGATGAAAGAATGGCGTGGCCAGATCTTTGCAGGATATAATAATCCGGACTATACCGGTGACCCTAATGATGACATTACGGAAGCTGAGTTGCAGCGACGGGGATTGCAGCGTTCTGACTTCAATATGCGCGTAGGTCAGTCTGAGCTACGCAATGCAGGACTTATGCTCAATACTGCACTCCCTATAGGTGACAATGCGGAGATCTATGCATTTGGAGGCGTAAACTTTAGAGACGGTCTGGCAACAGGATTTTATCGACTCCCCTTTCAGCAACGCACCGTCACGGAGATCTATCCAAATGGATTTTTGCCGGAAATCAATTCTAATATTGTGGACAAATCCATTGCTGTAGGATTGAGATCCAAAATAGGAAACTGGGAGGCTGACTTCAGCAATACTTTTGGCTCCAATTCCTTTGGTTTTTTGATTACCAATACCCTCAATGCGTCACTTGAGGCCGCCTCTCCCACTTCCTTTAACTCGGGAGGCTTTAGCTTTGCGCAAAATACCACCAATCTCGATGTAAGAAGATATTACGAATCTATCCTCTCAGGACTCAATGTAGCATTCGGAGCTGAATACCGCTTAGAAAATTATCAGATCAATGCCGGCGAAGAAGGTTCCTATACTAATTACGGACTGGCATCTTGGTTCGTAACGAATAATGGCGATTCTATTCTCATCAATGATAATAAAGGACCCGTCAATACAGTTTTTGGCCCGAATGGAAAACCAAGACCTGGAGGAGCACAAGTATTTCCCGGCTTTAGTCCGGACAACGAATTGAGCAAATACCGTAACAGTGTAGCTTTCTATGGAGACTTGGAGGCGGATCTATCTGACGCTTTTTTGGTTGGTGTAGCTGCAAGATTTGAAAATTATAGTGATTTTGGTTCGACGCTCAACGGAAAAGTTTCTGCACGGTACAAACTCAGTGACAATTTTAGTTTGAGAGCCGCTGCAGGTACAGGCTTTAGAGCACCATCATTGCACCAAATCAACTTCAACAGTACATCAACCATCTTTGTAGATGGCGTACCCTCGGAGGTAGGCACATTTTCTAATGATAGCCGTGTAGCTCAACTGCTCGGTATCGACCCGCTAAAAGAGGAAACTTCCACCAGTTTCAGTGCAGGTATCACCGGACAAATACCCTCGGCTAATCTGAGTATTACAGTAGATGGTTATGTAGTGGACATCAAAGACCGTGTAGTCCTAACCGGTCAGTTTTCGAGCAGTATATCACCTGAAATTGCCAACCTACTCCAACAAGCTAATGCAAGTAAAGCAACTTTCTTTGCCAACGCTATCGATACAAAAACCAGAGGAATCGATATCGTACTCACGCATAGAGCATCTCTGGGTAATGGTAGTTTAAGAACTTCATTGGCCGGAACCTTATCTGACCCGGTACTAGGACAAGTAAATACCAATAATGTATTAAGCGGTCTGGAGAATATTTATTTTGACCGTACCAATCAAATATTCCTTGAAGGTGCCGTAGTCAATACTAAGTTTAATCTTACCTTTGATTATACTGCCGGTAAATTCAATGCTATGCTGAGAAATGTTTATTTCGGAGAAGTCACGGAGGCTACCAATAATCTGGACAACGATCAGGTCTTTAGTCCCAAGATCGTAACAGATATCACCTTGGGATACAAACTCAGTGACCAATTGAGTTTTCTCGTTGGAGCCAATAATCTTTTGGATGTATATCCCGATATGAATATAGAAGCCAATCAGAGTGGAGGACGCTTCCTTTATTCCAGACGATCTCAACAGTTTGGAGCTAACGGACGCTTCTTATTCGCCAGATTAGCTTTTAATCTGCAATAAATTAAGCATACTGAACATATCAAATTGCCAAAGCCCGTCGCACACGACGGGCTTTGTTTTTTTTTGTACCCCTCGTTGGAGAAATTCTACATATTCTAGCTACGTTTATTTGCTTCCTTGCTCTGCATATTAAGTATATACTCGAGACGGTTATAAAGTGTTCATAAGCATAGTTCAAGATATTAGCAAAATGAAGAATGATAGAATGAACTTTGGTGCTATATTTGCGTTTTGAATACCGGTCGTTCATACCGGGCATTTTAATTCTTTTTTAAATAAAAACACTATATGAAATATGACATCATAATTGTAGGAAGTGGCCCCGGAGGCTACGTGGCAGCTATTCGTGCAGCTCAATTGGGTCAAAAAGTAGCAATTGTCGAAAAAGAGTCTTTAGGTGGCATTTGTCTCAATTGGGGATGTATCCCGACCAAAGCCCTACTCAAGTCTGCTGAGGTATTTAATTACATCCGGCATGCATCGGATTATGGCATAAATGTCCAAGATGGCAAAGCTGACTTTGGGGCTATCATCCAACGTAGTAGAGGGGTTGCGGATAAGATGAGCAAGGGGGTACAATTTCTGATGAGAAAAAACAAAATTGATGTCATCCAAGGTACGGGAAAACTCTTGCGTGGAAAAAAAGTTGAGGTGACGGATGCGGACAACAAGACAAAAACATTTGAAGCCAATAATATAATCGTCGCTACAGGAGCTCGTGCCAAGATGCTGCCCAATCTCAAGATCGATAACAAAAAAATTATCGGATATCGCAAGGCTATGTCACTGGATAAGCAACCCAAAAGCATGGTCGTCGTCGGAGCAGGAGCTATTGGGGCTGAGTTTGCTTATTTTTATAATTCTATCGGCACTGAAGTTACTATTGTTGAGTTTTTGCCTCAAGGCTTACTTCCAAGAGAAGATAAAGATATCTCTCGAGCCCTTGGTAAGGCATTTAAGAAGCAAGGTATCCAAGTACTTGCATCTCATGCGGTGCAGTCTGTAGATACTTCCGGCAAAGGATGTAAAGTACTGATCAAGGACTTAAAAAAGGAAACGGAGTCGACTATTGAATGTGATGTAGTACTATCGGCTGTTGGTATCACGCCCAATTCAGAAGAAATCGGATTGGAGGCTTTGGGCATCAAGACGGACAGAGGACTCATCCAAGTCGATGACTACGGACAAACGAATGTACCCGGTATCTATGCCATCGGTGATATTACTCCCGGACCTGCTTTGGCTCATGTAGCGAGCGCAGAAGGAATCCGTACCGTTGAGCATATTGCCGGAGCGCATACGGAGGTCATGGACTACAATAATATCCCCTCATGTACCTACTGCCAGCCCGAGGTAGCATCCGTTGGATATACAGAGGCTGCAGCCAAAGAAGCCGGCTATGACATCAAAGTGGGTAAATTTCCTTTTTCAGCATCCGGAAAAGCCTCAGCATCAGGAGCAAATGATGGATTTGTTAAAGTGATATATGATGCAAAATACGGCGAACTATTAGGCGCGCATATGATCGGAAATCACGTGACAGAAATGATTGCAGAAATCGTAGCTGCTAGAAAACTAGAAACAACAGGACACGAAATACTCAGAGCTGTCCATCCGCATCCTACGATGAGTGAGGCCGTTATGGAAGCTACTGCCGCTGCCTATGGTGAGGTGATTCATCTATAATATAAATAAACTTAACATGCAAAACGAGGCTTATATCTTTCATATTAGAGCATGATTTCTTATATTAGCCCAAACGTATAAAATTATGAATAAGAAGACATCTATATTATTATTTATCGGCATCATCATCGTTGCAGCATTTTCCAGATTACTGCCACATCCTTGGAATCTAACTCCAGTAGGAGCTATGGCTATTTTTTCGGGTGCTTACCTCAGCAGGAATCTTTGGATGTATATCATCCCTTTGGCAGCATACTGGATTAGTGACTTGGTAGTAATGAATAGCATATACGCCTCGTATTATGACGGCTTTCAGTGGTTTGGATCTTTGGGAGTGTTTATAGCTCTTGGAGCAATGATCCTTATCAGCTCGCTTATTTTCAAATCAAAATCAAAGAGCAGTTTTTTGGCATGGTCTATTCCTACAGCAGTATTGTCGAGTGTCGCTTTTTTCTTGATCACTAATTTTGGCGCATTCATATCTAACCCGATCTATCCAAAGAACTTCGGAGGATTGATGATGAGCTATGAAGCCGGGTTGCCTTTTTTTCAGAATACTCTAAGCTCCAATGTTTTCTATAGCATCGTACTCTTTGGACTTGTGCATCTTTTTGATCGTTTTGTTATCCCAATAACATTGGCGCCAAGCCAAAACTAATATGTGACTCGGATGCTTCGAGCACGTATATATGGAATAATCATAGTTATCATTTGCGGGATATGCAGCACTACCCTTGCGCAGACAGGTATTCGCAATTATGGTGGTACTCGAGGTATGGGCTTAGCCGGTACGGGTGTACTGCTTAGGACTTCTGAGGGTCTTTATGTCAATCCTGCATCCATAGCTTTTCTGGAAAGTTGGGACTTGAGTCTGAGCTCGGAGTTGCGCTTTGGCCAAAGTGGTATTCGTCAGATCGGACTGTCTGCGGCGCTACCGACAAAACACTCAGGAAGTATAGGGCTGACCCTCCAACAAGAAGGAGTGCTTTCTCTAAGTCAGACCAAAATCTCTCTCAATTACGCCAAACAACTGCACGAGCAAATATCCATCGGTGCACAAATCAATCTACACCAACTCAGTATCGAAAACTATGGTACACAGTCTGCCATCAATGCAGCCATTGGAGCCATTGGGCAAATTACGGATAATATTCGGGTAGGATTCTCTATACTCAACCCCTTTCCTGTAAGTTTTATCGATGGTCAAGTCATCCCGACGAGCCTTCTGCTCGCTACTTCGATTCGGTCATCTGAGCAGCTCAGTATTTTTGTCGAAGTCCAAAAAGAGATCGACTTTGCAGTCAATGCCAAAGCTGCAATCGAATACACACCTATCAAGTCTTTAGCTCTCCGACTCGGAGTTCAGACAGAGCCCTCTGTGGTGAGTTTCGGTACAGGTATCCGACTTTCTGAGCAACTTGTCATAGATATGGCGATCAACTATCATGACCAACTCGGATATTCGCCGGGACTAGGCTTAAGGTTTGGCAGATGAACCTATGTAATTTAAAATAAAGTCAATGCTTATTGGGTTTCGACAGTGCGCAGGATACCATCATATTGAAAAGTAGAGAAATCAACCGGGCTCAGTCCGGATACGCCCATCTCCTCCATATATACACCATAGATGATATCTACAGCTGCCATAGTCTGTTTGTTGTGCGTCACCACGATGAACTGTGATTGCTTAGAAAATCGTTTGATGATCCTGTTAAACTTTTCGATATTGGCATCATCCAGTGGGGCATCTACTTCGTCAAATATACAGAATGGTGCCGGCTTCAGTAGGTAGAGTGCAAAGAGTAATGCCGTGGCAGTGAGTGTCTTTTCTCCACCGGAAAGTTGGGACAAAGACTTGGGACGTTTGCCTTTAGGCTTTGCAACAATTTCGATGGCAGAGTCTAGTGGGGATTCCGGATCTATTAAAATGAGATCACAAGTGTCATCTTCTGTAAACAAACTCCTAAACACTTCTTGGAAATAGGACCTTACTTGCTCAAAAGCAAGCATAAATTTTTCTGTTGCACTAGTCTCTATTTCTTCGATAGTTTGGAGCAAGGAGTCCTTGGCTGCAAGAATGTCATCACGCTGCTCGGTAATGCTTAAGTAGCGTTTTTCGATCTCTTGATATGCTTCGATCGCCAAAGGATTGATCTCTCCAAAATTATGAATTTTGTGCCGAAGTTTTTCTACTTGCTCCCTTAGATCATCGACCGGCTCTACTTGCTCCACGACTGTTTGGTCCAGTGCATCCAGTTCTACTTCGAATTCGACGCGCAGGCGTTCACGCACACTACTGAGTTCGAGCTTGATGATGTTGTACTTCTCCTTGAGATCGCTTAAGAGGCTTTGTGACTGATTAGCTTGTCGGTTAAACCGGCGCAGTTGCTCTTCTACTTCGTGGATCTCTTCGCGGGCTTTGTAATAGCTTTTTTCTTGACTGCTGAGCTTATCTTGTTCTTTTTGCTTATCTGTATAGAGTACAATGATTTGTTCTTCCAGTTCTTTTAATTCTTTTTCTAAGCTGGTCACAGTCTGATGATTGCTTTCTAAGCGTTGCTGCGCATCAAGACTGTCTTGATGGAGTTCTTTGATACGTCGAGTATTGAATTCAATTTCTTTACGCCATTCATTGAGTTTATTGTCAAATTGAATCTGTCGAATATTCTCTTGATTATAAGCCGATTGAACTTCATTCATATCGCTGATCAATGATTGGTAAGAGCTATCCGCAGCGATCATCTGTCTGTCCAAGTCATCCAAAATACGAATCTGTTGGCCAAGGTCCTGCTGTAGCTGACGCTTCTGCGCCAAAAGTGTCTCTTCCTGTCCGGCAGCTTCTGTGGTGAGTTCGTCATAGTCTTTGATGTGACTACTGATATTATGCATCTTAACATCCAAGACGACCTTTTCTTGCTCTAAAGCGTGCAGTTCCAGTTGTATGGCATCCGCTTGATCGATGAGTTGATCGATTTGCAAGTTGGCCAGTTGTAGGTCTATATTGCTACGTTGGGTATCAATTTTTTCTTTTTGGGCTTTGAGTTTTTTGATTTGTTGTGTGAGTTGTTCCAGTTGTTTTTTTCGACCGATGCGCTTTCCTTCGAATAATCCGACAGAACCTCCCATGAGTTCGCTACCAAGACGCATAAACTGACCATCTGCACTCAGGATAGTCCAGTTGCTATCTTGGGGACGTAGCGACTGATAGTCCTGCTCCAGGATAATCACTTGATGGAGTATTCCGGATAGAAGTGCCTGAAATTTGGGATCGACATTGACGACATCTTTAGCCAAAACAGCATTTTTCGGAGGATCGTCGGTAACTGCGATTGGCTTGATTTGATCGAGTACGAAAAATTTTGCGCGACCTCTTTGGGCATTGCTCAACAGATCAATAGCTGCAAGTGCCTCACGTTCTGTATCCACAACATAATGATTGAGATAAGGCTCCAAAAAGTTTTCAAGACATACGCGATAAGCATCATCTACCAGAAGGATGTCAGATAAGAGGACAGCTGAAGGAGACCAATTTTTTTGTTTGGAGAGAAATTTGATAGATTCGGGCGATCCTTCCATTTTTTGAAGCATGCTTAAGATGAGTTCATGTTCATTGGACTTAGCATCCAGACTTCTTACGATCTTGCTGTAGTTCTCTTCGAGCGTCTGTTTTTCTTTGAGTAATCTTTCTTGCTGTTGCTTTTCTTGAGCGATATTTGTTTTTAGCTCACTGAATCGGTGACGTAACAGCTCGATGCGTTGTGTAAGATCTGCTTCGAGTACTTTAAAGTCTTCTGCATATTTTTGATTGAGTTCCGACTCCTTTTTTTTGCGTTCGAGATCTTTTTTGAGATTATCCATTTCATTTTGGACGATGGCTATTTGTTTTTCAAATTCGTAGCGCTTTTGTTCAGCCTTACTTTTCTGTTGCATTAGATCATCGAGTTCTTGTCGAGCGACAGAATTATTTTGTGCTATCGCATCTTTGCGCTTTTTGAGCTCTTGGAGGTTTTGGCCAAAATTTTGCGCTTCTGCTTGTTGGTCATCTACGAGCTGCTGGGTTTCTCGAACAGTATTTTGGAGATCCTTCAGCAAAGCGTCGTTGTGTTGGATCTGTGCACGGAGGCTTTCTATTTCTTTGTTTAGGAATTTGAGTTCTTGCTGTTTATTATTTTTAGTGGCTTCCAGATTACGGAGTTGATCGACCCTTTTATTGAGTTCTTGTTGCTGTCCGGAGAGATTCATTTCAAACTCAAGAAAGACATTGCGTTGTTTTTGGAGAAGTGCTTCCAGTTGATCTATTTTGGCACGCAACTCGATAGTTCTGTCATTTTCCTGACTAATGGATTTTTTGAGTTCGTCGCTTTTAATCAAGTGATCTTTGGTAGCTTGGAGCGCATACCGGATGCTGAGCATTTTGTACTTTTCTTTGATCTTATAGTATCGCTCTGTTCTTCGGGCTTGTTTTTGTAGTGCTTTGAGGTTGGCTTCGATTTCGGCGAGCAGATCTTCGATTCTTTCGAGATCGGCGTTGGTATTTTTGAGTTTATTGAGGGTTTCTTTTTTTCTTTTTTTGAATTTGGAGATGCCTGCAGCCTGTTCAAACATTCGACGTCGTGCATTATCCTTGTTGGCCAAAATATCATCCACCATGCCGAGGGCTATGATAGCATAGGAGTTGGAACCGATTCCTGTATCTACCAGGATATTTTGGATATCCTTGAGCCGGCAAGGCACGTCGTTGAGTCGATATTCGCTCTCTCCGGACTGATAGAGTAAGCGACTGATGGTGATGGTGCTGTACTCGGTAGGGAGCAAAGCTTTATTGTTATCGAAGGTGATGGCTACTTTGGCGACTTTGCTTTTTTTCTTCTTTTTGGTGCCGTTAAAGATGACATCTGCCATTTTGTTCAGTCGGAGTTCTTTACCTTTTTGTTCGCCGAGCACCCAACGTATTGCATCTACTATATTAGACTTACCTGACCCGTTTGGTCCTACGACACCTATGACATCGTGTTCAAAATTGATGATAGTCTCTTCTGCAAAGCTTTTAAATCCCTTGAGGTACAACTGTTTTAAACGCATAAAATCTAGTAATACATTAAAAAGATACAAATATAACATTTTTGTATTTGTTGGACGCTATAACAGTTTTAATGACCGAACAAATACAGTAAATCTCAAGCACTTATACAGATCATCTGAATTATTGACGAAAGTCACCAACAATAATTATACTACGTGAGGCCTTGTAAATACCTTTGTATCAATACCGTGATAAATTAAACATAAATATAATATGATCAAGAGTTTTTACATTTTTTTGGCGATATTTAGTCTGAACATCAACCTTATTTTTTCACAGGTCAACAGAACATTTGACGGAAGTCAAAACAATCTAACGCAGCCTGAATGGGGCATGGTCGGGTCAGCTTTACAGCAATTTGTGGATAATGGTTTTGCAGATGGGATTTCTGCACCCGGCGGGCAAGATCGTGCATCGGCGCGTGAGGTCAGCAATAAGGTATTTACTCAGATCGGACAGATCTATGATCAGGTGGGGATGAGTGCTACTAACTGGGTATTTGGTCAGTTCGTTGACCATGATATTACCCTTACGGGGAATAATCCTGCCGAGCGGTTTGATATAAGTATTCCGAAAGGAGATTTGTATTTTGATCCTGCCGGAACCGGTACGCAGGTGATGCACATGGAACGCTCTATTTATATAGAAAATACAGGTACGGATATTACTAACCCGCGTCGCTATCCCAATCAAATATCCACATGGATTGATGCATCTAATGTGTATGGTTCTGACAAACAACGTGCCGATTGGTTACGTAGCTTTAAAGGTGGTAAGCTAAAGATGTCCGAGGGTCGTCTTCTACCTTTTAATACACTTGACGGCGAATATGATAGTGATATAGATCCGGATGCTCCACCTATGGCTAACGATGGCAATCCATTTCCAAAGTATTTTGTAGCCGGAGATATAAGAGCAAGTGAAAACCCTTTGTTGCTCTCACTCCATACCCTATTTGTCCGCGAACATAATCGGATTTGTACCAAACTGGCAGTGGATCACCCCAACTGGTCTGATGAATCGCTCTACCAATACACACGCAAACTAGTGGGCGCTCTCCTACAGCATATCATCTATACCGAGTGGCTCCCTACTATGGGTGTAGAACTACCCGAATACAAAGGCTACAACCATAGAGTGGATCCTTCTATCATGAATGTCTTTACTGCCGCTGCCTATCGTTGGGGGCATACTTCGGTCAACGGTGAGATACTCCGCCTGAACAACGAAGGAAAAGAAATACCTCAAGGACATTTATTATTGCGCAATGCTTATTTTAATCCTACAGAGATTCTCACCGGTAGTGGCATCGAGCCATTGCTCAAAGGTATGGCAGTCAAAGAACAGCAAAATCTCGATATCAAGATCGTAGATGATATGCGTAATTTTTTGTTTGGCAGTCCCGGAGAAGGCGGACTCGACTTGGCAGCTATCAATATACAGCGTGGTCGCGAACGTGGAATACCTGACTATAATACTGTGCGTATCAATTTTGGCCTGGAACCGCTCGAATCACTTTTTGAGATAACTGATGATTTTGAGATGCGTTTGACTCTTCAGGAACTGTACGGGGATATAGATAATATTGATGCCTATGTGGGATTACTCATTGAGCCTCATATGTCAGAAGATGCTCAGTTTGGGCCTACCTTGATGCGCATCATGGAAAAACAGTTCGAAGCACTTCGGGATGGCGATCGATACTTTTATCTCAACGATCTGTCTATTAGTCCGCAAGATCGCAATTGGATAGCTCAAAATAAACTGAGCGATATCATCAAGAGAAATACTTGGATTACCAATATCCAAGACAATATCTTTATGGCAGATGACGGCATCGTCTCATCTACTAAAGAACCCGCCTTCAACCAATTTGACATCCGCGCCTTACCTAATCCGAATAGTGGAAGGTTTGAGCTGGCGATTCACTCTTCCATCAATGAGCTGGCTAGCTTGAGAATATTTGATGTAAGAGGCCGTATCGTATGGCAGCGCGAGGAGCAAGTTTTGATCGGAAATAACAGAATCCTGATTGACTTGGATCCAAGCCTTGCGGATGGCATTTACAATGTTGCCGTACAAATGGGAGCCGATCTG
>JAJRUR010000141.1 GCA_024277695.1 Bacteroidota bacterium
ATTATGTTGGTCTGTTTTTGTTTTGGACCCGCAGGAACTCATAACGAACTGTAGTCCGAAGAATAGGATGAAGAGCGATGTGATTTTTAATAATTTCATAGTTTATGTATTTAGAAGATTAAAGAATACTTTTAGTGATTATGTCCTGTCGTGCGGGGCAGGGATGCTTGCTCCATCGGAGGATTTTTAAAATCCTTTGTGATGCTGTCTTGTGTAATACCACAAGTGAGCATTTTTTCGCCGAAGTACGGATTTTTTATAGCTTTTTCTTTACTGATCCAGTCTGCACCTTGGTTATCATTGGCCATTGGACAGTGCTGTACATAATATTTGTCTTTTGGAATCCCAAAAACTTTGACCGATTTGATCAATGCTTCTGAGAAGAAATCGAACTGTTTACGCTGCTCCTCGATATCGTCGAGAGATGTTATTTTTTCTATATGCGCTTTCATTGCCTTTAGCTGGTCCATCCAGTAAATGTGTGCAGGTCCTTTGATCAGGTTCATATCTACTTGGGCTATCTGATCGAGAACCTTTTGTGCAGATTGAGCAGCATCTTGCGTATTGGTAGCGACGAAAGCGTCTTTCATAGGGATATAACTTTCGGCAACATCTGCCAGCTGTATTTTAAAGGCTTGAGGCGTCTGATCTGTATAGTCCGGTAGATGCTCTGTATGATCAGCCCCTTTGAGCATGACATTTTTATTCATCATACTCGTCTGATTATTGAGTTGTGCGGCAGCATCTATAGAAAATGCACCGTAGGTGACGACCTCTTCTCCTAACTCCAGACCGGCTACTACTTCAAAGATATCACCAAGGGCATCACCGATTTCTATTTCTCTAAATTCGAAAGAAGGTATGACGGTGTCCGGTTTTTTTACATAGACTACGGATCGTTTTCCTGTCCACAAGACGGCCGACTTGGGTACAGTCAACTTGCTTTTACCGTGTCTTTTCTTTTTGAGTATTCCGGTGACAAACATTTCGGGTTTGAGATGGCCTTGACTGTTGTTCATTTCGGTACGGACATAGGCTACGCGCGTGGTAGGATTCATCACAGGATCAATGAAAGTCACGCGTGTACGAAAAGTATGATTTGGTACTGAAGGTGTGGTAAATTCTATGCGATCACCTAGACGAATATTGGCTAGATCTTCTTCATATGCATCAAAGAGTACCCAGACATTGTTTAGATTCATTAAGTCAAATAAGGGCTCTCCTACTTTGACGTAATCTCCTACGGCTACTCTACGCTTTGATACGATTCCGTCGGCATCTGCATAGATATTAAAAGTCTCTCTGATACTGCCTCGCTGTTCGATTCTATCGATGACTGACTGGCTTATTTTCCAAAATTTTAGCTTATTACGCGCTGCCTCTACCAGTCCGGGGCTGACATCGCGCAGTTTGATGGCTTCGAGTAGTTCTTGCTGGGCAGTGATGAGCTCCGGCGAGTATACAGTAGCTAGTTTTTGACCTCGGCGCACTTGCTCACCGGTGAAGCTGACAAACAGTTTTTCGATCCGCCCGGGTACGTGAGCGACTTGGCTCGAAGCCAGTCTTTCGTCTTCTTGGATTTTGCCGGAGAGCCTAATAAGTTTTTCACCGGCACCTTCGTGATCTCCAAGTACTGTGGTCTGGATATTGGCCAATTTTGCTGCTTCGACTGTCATTTCTAATACAAGCGGGTCACTGGATGTGTTGGCGTCCAGTAGTATGAGATCCATCCCACAAATAGGACATTCTCCCGGTTCTGCTTGTCGGATTTGTGGATGCATGGAGCAAGTCCATATCTCTTCTTCTTGAGATGTCGGCGCATCATTAGATGGCTTTTGGGCAGTCTGCGTATCGGGAGTGTTTTCTTGTCTTTGTGCTGCGTTTTGACTTGACATGAAGTATCCTCCGGCAAATCCTGCTACAAGTAGTCCCAAGGCCATTATGATTATATTTGATTTTTTCATCTGTATTTTATTTTTGAAATATTTTTTTTTAAAAAAAAGTCTATTGGATTATTTATCTTGTTATATACTTAGTAAGAATCGCTCAATCGTACTTTTGGCGACATGACTATTGACGATAGATTTTAATTTTTTTAGATCGTAATCGACCAACTCGCGCTCTAGCCTGAGCAACTCATCAAAATTGCGTCCTTTAGAGCTATAGTCTGCTTGCAGTATTCGTATAGCCGAATGTGTAAGATCTATCTGGCGGTCATACAGATGGATGCGGAGTGCTTCGGCTTGATAATCTGCATATGCTGCATCGATGGATGAAAGATACTTTGTCAATACATCCTCTTTTTTGTTTTCAAGTGCCAGAATTTTTAGATTTTCTTCGTTGGTTTTTGCAGCATATTTTTTTCTAAATAGAGGCACTTTTATACTAGCTCGCAACTGCACGATGTCTCCGCCGTTTTTGTTGATTTCGACATCTGCTCTCTTGCGCACGGTGATATAGTCCAGCCCTACACCAAAAGAAGGCTTGGCGTTGAGATTATTTAGATCAATGGCCTTGCGAGAGACATCCTGCTGCAAGGCAAACATTTTGATCAGCGGATGCTGCTCTTTGATGAGGCGAGCAAGCTCGTCTCTTTGATAAGGCAATTGGGCGAAATCAAATCGATCCTCCACTACAATCGGGGTATTTTCCGGTCGATGGAGGAGCTGATTAATTCTGGCGATGGGTCCTTGTTTTGAAGCCTCGAGGATATCGATTTCTTGCGAGAGCTCTTCTGTTTTGAGCTGTACACGCAATACATCTGCAGCTGTAGCTCTACCACTTTCGACTTTTGCCAGAGCCAGCTCTTCGAGTGCCTTGAGCAGTGTGATGTTTCGGCGGATAATCACCTGACTTTGGTCCAATCTATAAAGTTGATAATACGCTAGCTTGAGTTGGAAGTCAATATCGAGCTTTCTGGCAGCTATTTTTTCGTAGATCGCTTTTGCTTTGGCGAGTTCGAGTTCTTCTCTGGTATCCAGTAATCCGGGCCAAGGAAACATCTGCGATGCACTTATTCGGGCTACTTGAGCTCCTACGCGCGTCTCTACCGGAAAAGGGAAAGCTCCTATCCCGACTTCCGGATCCGGAAGTTCGCTCACTTGCGGTGCCCTTTGGACAGCGGCATCGTACTCGTTTTGCAATATTTTTAATTCGATATTATCGCGCTCTACCATCTGTAACAATTCTTCTAAATGCTGGGCTTGGATCGAATTGGTCATAAGCCCCGACAGGATAAAATATATTATAGAAGGAATGATGATCCTTCTGCATATTTTATTAAAAATAGATGTACTAATATTGGCTATCATGATTTTATGATTTATTTAATTTTTTTAGTCTAAAACTTGTTTCTTTCCATAGTGAAAATAAGACAGGTACTGTAAACATCGTGATCATCTGCAGCGTCATGCCTCCAAAGGAAGGAATCGCCATAGGTAGCATGATGTCTGCTCCCCTACCGGTAGAGGTGAGTACAGGTATGAGTGCAAGTACGGTTGTAGCAGTAGTCATCATAGCCGGTCGTACACGCCTCAGCCCTCCCTCAACTACTGCACTTCGGATACCTTCTATACTGTTCGGCCGATTTTTCTTAAAACTATTTTGCAAAAAAGTCGCCACCAAAACTCCATCATCTGTGGCAATCCCAAATAGAGCCAAAAATCCTACCCATACCGCTACACTCAGGTTGATCGTGCGTATCTGAAAGAGTTCGCGCATATTGGTACCAAAGAAATCAAAGTCCATAAACCAGTCTGTATCATAAAGTCCTATCATGATAAAACCACCCGAAAACGCTATAAATACTCCCGTAAATACCATGGCAGAAATCGTAATAGATTTGAACTGAAAATATAATATCAAAAATATGATAGCCAGTGCTATAGGTACTACAATACTGAGTCGCTTACTCGCACGTACTTGCTGTTCATAATTACCGGCAAATCGATAACTAATTCCTGCAGGAACTTCGAGTGCTCCGGATTCTATTCGCTGTTTAAAATAATCTTGAGCATTATGGACTACCTCAACTTCCGAGTAGCCTTTTTCTTTGTCAAATAGCACATACCCAATCAAAAAACCGTCTTCACTTTTGATAGATTGTGCTCCGGGTTCGTAACGGATATCTACTAACTCTCCGAGCTGTATTTGCTGTCCGTCACTTGTGGGTAGATATATGTCTTTGATGATGTCCGGTCCGTCTCTCAACTCTCTGGGGTATCGGATTCGGATATCATACCGTTCTCTCCCTTCTACCGTTGTGGTCATAGGCATACCGCCCACAGCAGTCTGGATATATCGTTGGACGGTGGCAATTGTCAGACCATATCTACTGATAGCCTCGCGATCGATATCGATCAACAAATAGGGCTTACCGACGATTCTGTCTGCAAAAACGGCAGCATCTTTGACTCCTTGGACTTCTTTGAGTTCTTTTTCGAGGATCAAACCAAAAGCCTCTATGGTCTCCAGATCCTGACCCTGTACTTTGATACCCATAGGTGCTCTCATACCCGTCTGCAGCATGACCAGTCGCGTCTCAATCGGCTGTAATCTTGGTGCTGAGGTGACACCGGGTATCTTTGTGACTTGGACGATTTCATTCCAGATATCATCGGGACTTTTGATATGGTCACGCCATTGTCGATAATATTGGCCCTTAGGGTCGGGGATTAATTCGCCAAATGCATCTTGAACATACTCGCCATCTTCATACCGGAATCGTATCCTATGCCCCTCCTTATTTGTTTTATATTCTGTCTTGTAGAGGATCACATTCTCGTACATAGACATCGGAGCAGGATCCAAAGGGCTGTTGACCCGTCCGGCTTTTCCTACCACTGTTTCGACTTCGGGGATGGCGGTGACTGCCATATCCAAGAGTCTCAGGTTTTTAAGATTTTCTTGCATCCCGGAGTGTGGCATCGAAGTAGGCATCAACAAAAAGGAACCCTCGTCCAGAGAGGGCATAAACTCTTGACCGGTATTTTGAAAGGCAAGGAAGCCTTGATAAACTATCCAACCCACCAAGAGTAGAAATACAATTTTGAACCGGAGTAATAGTCGCAAAATCTTTTCGTAAAAATAAATGATGACATAGAAAAACCCAATCAAACTGCCTGCGACTACTACGATAAAAAAGAAATTGGACATAGCGGATTTAGTGACTCCAAGGGGCATCCAGACGGCAGATAGTAACCAAGCTATCAGCAGAGCG
>JAJRUR010000142.1 GCA_024277695.1 Bacteroidota bacterium
AAACAAAAATTGATTATGATAACTGCCGATGGAATTCGCCAGTTATAAAAAAATGTTTTGGTGTCGAAGAGTGGGCATCTTAGTAAGTTGGAGGGGAAACAGAATTTGTAAGGATTAGACAATAATCCAAACAATAATCAGCGTAAATAAATAACATCGAGTTCTACTCCCCTGCACACAATCCGGTACTATGCAAAAGCCAAATGCTTAATTTTTTGCGTAGAGAGCGGTGCGGATTATTATTCGGATAGTCCCTGTACTAGTAGAGATACTTCATTATTCAATACTTCGATAAATCCTTTTTCGATTTGAAAACGTTTTTCTCCATCTGAAGTAATCAGTCGTACTTCGCCTTTGAGCAGTGCTGAGACTATAGGAGCGTGATGCTCCAATATCTCAAACTGTCCTGAGGTGCCAGGTACTTTTACAGAGCTAACATCTCCATCGAAATATTCTTGATCCGGTGTCAGGACGACTAGTCGCATATAGTGATGATTTGGTTTGGTTTATGCATTGGCCTCAGCCAATATTTTTTTGCCTTTTTCGATAGCATCTTCAATAGTTCCCACTAAGTTAAAAGCGGCTTCGGGATACTCATCGACCTCTCCATCCAAGATCATATTAAATCCTTTGATCGTATCTTCAATAGATACAAGTACACCTTGTAAGCCTGTAAACTGTTCGGCTACATGGAAAGGTTGTGAAAGGAAGCGTTGGACGCGTCGAGCGCGATGTACGACCAGTTTGTCCTCTTCGGACAATTCTTCCATCCCGAGTATGGCTATGATGTCTTGTAGTTCTTTATACCGTTGTAAGATATGAATGACTCGCTGTGCCGTATTGTAGTGTTCTTCTCCAATGACATTGGGGTCGAGGATACGAGAAGTACTATCTAAGGGATCTACTGCCGGATAGATACCCAAAGAAGCCAACTTACGACTCAGTACCGTTGTAGCATCTAAGTGCGCAAATGTAGTAGCAGGTGCCGGATCCGTTAAGTCATCTGCAGGTACATATACTGCTTGGACTGAGGTAATCGATCCCCGCTTAGTAGAAGTAATCCGCTCCTGCATAATACCCATCTCCGTGGCTAGAGTAGGTTGATATCCTACAGCTGATGGCATCCGGCCGAGAAGCGCAGACACCTCAGATCCCGCTTGGGTAAATCTAAAAATATTATCTACAAAGAATAGAATATCACGTCCTCCATTTGGATCACTCAGATCACCATCGCGATAATATTCGGCCATGGTCAGTCCTGAAAGTGCCACACGTGCACGTGCTCCGGGTGGTTCATTCATTTGTCCAAAAACCAGTGTTGCCTTGGAGGTTTTTAGTGCTTCCAAATCGACCTTACTCAGATCCCATCCTCCTTCTTCCATCGACTCTTTAAACTCCGAACCGTAGTTGATTACATCCGATTCCAAAAATTCTCGCAGCAAATCATTTCCTTCACGGGTTCGCTCACCTACACCGGCAAATACAGAAATTCCCTCATAAGCCTTGGCGATATTATTGACCAACTCCATAATGAGTACTGTCTTGCCAACCCCGGCACCGCCAAACAAACCAATCTTTCCACCCTTGGAATAGGGCTCGATCAAGTCAATGACTTTGATACCGGTAAATAGTACTTCTGACTCTGTGGATAAGTCTTCAAAAGCCGGTGGGTTTCTGTGTATCGGATAGGCATCATCCCCTTTTGTGACTTCTCCGATTCCATCAACTGCATCTCCCACTACATTAAACAATCGCCCTTTGATCGCCTCACCGACAGGCATCGAGATCGGCTTACCTAGGTCTACTACATCCATACCGCGCTGAAGACCATCCGTTGCATCCATGGCCACCGTGCGCACACTATCTTCTCCTAAGTGTTTCTGCACTTCCAATACCAGTGTGCCTGCTGTACCACGATCTATGGTCAAAGCATTATAAATATCAGGAAGTTTAGAACCTTCACTTGAAAAACTTACATCCACTACAGGACCGATGACTTGCTTTACTTTTCCAATATTTGCCATATCTTTTTTAAACTTTTTAGAGCCGGTGAAGTACACCGCATTTATAATTTTTCCAAATTCAGCCGCAAATGTACGCTTCTATACTAAATCAAGCTTCATATTGGGCTACAAATTTTCAAAAAAAATATCGATCCGCTCTGTAGAGAAAAAATGCCGTAATCCGCCGAGTTAGGCGCGACTTTCAAGAAATTTTTTGGCTTTCTTGTGGCCGAGTGCGGCAGATTCTTTTATGGATTTGAGAAATCCTTTTTTGCCGATCTCTTTGCGGATGATGCCTTGCAAATAGAGGATGTCTGACTTTTTGGCTTTGCCTTGGGCTTCGGGCAGTTCTAATGCCTTCTCCAACCAGAGGAGTGCAGTCTCTTCTTGACCGTTACGGAACAAGAGTTGGGCATAGTTATAGTAATCATGCCGTCGCCAAGCATAGTTTGGATTGTCACGGTCAAACTGTCGATTGCATAAAAATTTTAGATCAAATAATGCTTTTTCGACTTGATCAAGTTGGAGATGGTTTTGTGCTTTGAGGCGTCTTGCTTGCCAGTATATGGGCTGGAGTGCAATTGACTTTTTTGTGACCAGATCGAGATCATCTATTGCCCTTTGGTATTCTTTTTTGATGATGTGTATTTTTGCTCGACCATAATAGGCCTCAGGTATGCCATCATCGATTGCTATGCATTTATTAAAATCGCGCATTGCATCGGTATATTTTTTGAGCAAGAGCTGCACATAGCCTCGTTTTTCGTAGGCTGCAGCATGTTTGTCGTATTTTTCTATAGCCTCACTCAAGGCGGAAATTGCCTCTTCTTCTTTGCCTTTTATATCTAAGAGTTCCAGACCTTTGAGGTAATTACGCACTACGGTTTTTTCGCTATTGGGTATGATGTCTGTATAGTTTTTGAGCTTGCCATTATCAATCAACCAAGCACCCACTCTACCGGTGACAGCAAATTGTGCACAGTACTCCAATAGGGCTACCGTATTGCGCCAGCTTTTTTCCAAAGCATGGAGTACCTTGCGCTTAATCAAAAGGCTCATATCATCGTCTATAAATATTTCGTCGATGTCCAGCAAAATATCACCCCTATAAAAATTTTCCGTCCTATGTGCATACAACTCTTTGATCTTATCATAGCTGCGCCGACTATTGAAGTCAAATCTGCCTTGGAGGATAATCTTTTTATGCATTCGTTGGTTGTTTTTTGAAGGTGGCAGAATTATTTGACTAGTTATGGAGTGCAAGAATTGTGCCGATGGTTATAGACTATGATACAAAGATAGAAAATAATATATGATTATGGTACTAAGTAATTGATTTTGTGCCATTAATCACATAAATAAGGACTGGATTATATCCATACTTTTCCGCCCTCGGAACAGTTCTTGCAGATGTCGATACGATCTCTACCTACGAGTATTTTTTCTCTAAAAGTCCGATAGCGATCACCCTCCCAGATTTCATCAAAACTTTGATCCTTCAAACTACCGAATCGATGCGTTGCGTCTTTGTCAAAACAACAAGGAATTACATAGCCGTCCCAAGTAATCACACATCCATGCCAGAGCTTCCAACAGTGATTGGCCAGCTTGTTTTTTAGCTCGTATGTACCATCTTTCAGTTTTCGGTATCGACTGTATTTGTCCAAGGTTGGTATGAGGGGGTTTCCGTTTTTGTAATCATAGACCTGTGCTGTTTTGAGTTTGACTTCGTCTATACCTATTTCATTGGCTAGTCGATATAGCTCGTCTATTTGGTGCTCATTTGGGCGTACTACCAAAAATTGAAAAATGGTATGCGGAGTATTGCTACCTAGTTTTTTTTTCCAACGGATTATATTGCGCGCTCCTTGCAAGACATTTTCGAGATTGCCTTCTTTGCGGTATTGTTCATAGACTTCTTGGGTAGTACCATCTACTGAAATGATGAGCCTATCCAGGCCAGAACGAACGGTCTTTTCGGCTAGTCTATCCGTCAAAAAGTGTCCATTGGTCGAGCTGATGGTATAGATCTTTTTTGAATGGGCATAATGCACCATATCCAGAAAATCCGGGTTGATATAGGGTTCTCCTTGGAAGTAAAAAATTAAGTATATGAGTCGGTCTGCGAGTTGGTCTATGCTTTTTGTAAAAAAATCTTTCTTTAGATTGCCGGTAGATCTGCTAAAATTACGAAGACCGCTAGGACATTCAGGACAGTGAAGGTTACATGCAGTAGTTGGTTCTATAGAAACGGTCATCGGCTTACCCCAATGCAAGTTGTACCCGGTCCACTTTGCAATATAATAAGAACTCACTAACGCACAGACGTTGGCAATGCGCTGCAAAGTCATTTTGGACAAAAAATTGTACACATCGCTCAGGGATATCCTCATCGGGCTATTTTGATCATAAAGTACAAAATTAAACTTTATTCGCTATTTGGTTTGACTTAGGAGGGGCACTCGTTACTTGGGGGGGATGATTTCCCAATTCAGCGTTAATACCATGTTAACTTTTCTATCTTCATTTTTTTCAAAGATTAAAAATGGTGATATTAGCGCGTTTTTAAAAATGGAAAGATTATGCATACAGCACAAGACATCGAAATACTAAATCAAAAAGTACAGGCAGAAGCTAGATTTACGGATTTGATCCAAGAAGAAGCATCAAAGATTATCGTCGGACAAGAGCATATGCTGAGCCGTCTGATGATCGGATTGTTGACCAATGGACATGTCCTGTTGGAGGGATTGCCGGGACTTGCAAAAACGCTGGCGATACGCACGCTTGCACGACTGGTAGATGCTTCTTTTCAGCGTGTACAGTTTACACCGGATCTGCTACCGGCAGACATAGTGGGTACTATGATTTTTAATCCGGGCAAGCATGAGTTTATGGTAGAGAAAGGACCCATTTTTGCTAATTTTATCCTCGCCGACGAAATCAATCGAGCTCCTGCCAAAGTGCAGTCGGCTCTCCTCGAAGCTATGCAAGAGCGTCAGGTTACCATCGCAAAAGAATCCTATCGTTTGGAAGAGCCTTTTCTAGTGCTCGCGACGCAAAATCCGATCGAGCAAGAAGGTACTTATCCCCTCCCCGAGGCCCAAGTAGATCGATTTATGCTCAAAGTAAAAGTGGACTACCCCAATCGTGCTGAAGAACGCATCATTATGCAGCGAAATCTCCAAGGGATGCCTTTTGACCAAATAAAACCGGTGGTCAGTAAAGATCAAATTTTGAGCGCTCGATCCATAGTACGGAGTATCTATATGGACGAAAAAATAGAACAATACATCTTGGACATCGTATTTGCTACACGTGACCCAAAAGCAGGTGGGATGGAAGAGCTCGCACCACTTATTCTTTTTGGCGCTTCTCCACGCGCCAGTATCAATCTGGCGATGGCTTCCAAAGCGCATGCTTTTCTAAACAAAAGAGCTTATGTCATACCCGAGGATGTACGGCAAGTAGCCATGGATGTCATGAGACATCGCGTAGGACTCTCTTATGAGGCTGAAGCCGAAAATATGACACAAGATGATATCATCCATAAGGTCCTCAATCGAATAGAAGTACCCTAATAGAACTACACACTCCTATGGAAACTTCCGAATTGCTCAAAAAAGTCCGAAAGATAGAAATCAAAACTAAGGGTTTGAGCAGGCATCTTTTTTCAGGCGAATATCATTCGGTGTTCAAAGGACGGGGAATGTCTTTTAGCGAAGTACGAAGCTATCAATATGGTGATGATGTACGAAACATCGACTGGAATGTTACCGCCAGAACCGGAGACCCGCACATCAAAATCTTTGAAGAGGAGCGAGAGCTCACCATGATGCTGCTCATCGATGTAAGCCGATCGGTCTATTATGGCAGTGGCGAACAGACCAAAGTAGAGTTTATCACTGAACTCGCCGCTGTACTCGCTTTTGCTGCCATCCAAAACAATGACAAAGTAGGACTCATTATGTACTCGGATCATGTTGAAAAATATATCCCCGCAAAAAAAGGAAAAAAACACATCCTACGCATCATTCGAGAAATGATCAATTTTGAGCCCAAAGCTGTCGCTACCGATATGGCTGTAGCACTTCAATATCTCAATAATGTCATCAAAAAAAGATGTATCTGTTTTTTGCTTTCCGATTTTATTGCCGATGATTACGAAAAACCTTTACGCTTAGTCGCTCGGCGTCATGATCTGATCGCTATTAAGGTTTTTGATCCCGCCGAACAACTGCTCCCGCAGGCAGGGCTAGTCCGGGTACGAGATGCCGAAAGTGGTAAGATTATGGTTGTCGATACTTCGTCAGAAGAGTTTCGAGCGGCGTATCAAAAACGTTTTGAAAGTATCAAGGACAGTTTCAAAACACTTTTCAAAAAAAATGGTGTAGATACTATCGCGTTGGATGTCACTAAGTCCTATATCAAAGTCCTTTTACAGTTTTTCAAACAAAGACAAAAATGATGCGGTGGATATTTATTTTGCTCTTTGGTATTTTGCTTAGCTCTGTTGGTGCTCAGCAGAATACCATGTATCTCATCATAGATACCTCACAAATGCAGATCGGAGAAGCCCGGGAGATGACCCTCGAATTGGTGACCGATCAGCCACTCCCTATCAATGAAGATTGGGCGCGTACTTTTGTGGACTCTACAGCTTACATGGGACGAGATACCCAGCTCATCATCGGCTCAGATCATTTTGAAATATTGGACGAATCCAAATGGACTTCGAAACGTCAACAAGGAAACAAATATTTATCTCAAAAAATGTTTAAATATACGGTTTGGAAGGATGGACTCTATTTTATCCCGCCTTTTGGTATTACGCTCCATACCAAAGATAGCACAGAGACTTTGCGCATCCCCGGCTATCATTTTTTGACATTTACGCCGATAGATACTACTATCCAAGGACTAGCACCGATCAGGGGTATCGAAAAAACATCTTTTGACTTCAGTCAAATAAAGAAAAAAATAAGACGATTTGCTTTTCTAAAATTCGTACTGGCTCTTCTGATGCTCACAGGTATCATTAGCTTGTTTCGCAAATCACCCAAAAGAAACATCGAACGCATCGCAATTGCTTATACGGCGTACTTACAATCAAAGCTCAAGGAACTTAAGTCGGGCAGGTTAGAGTCCCAAAAAGAAAAGTATTCGGAGATGAGCCGCATATTGCGGATCGCTCTAGAGCAAAAATACAAACTCCCTGCTATGGAGATGACCACCTCGATGATCCAAAATAAACTAACGAAGATGGCTACGAGTGACCATTATATGGAAAGCTTACTAGCGATTATGCAACGCTCGGACGAGGTCAAATATGCCAAAGCAACAGAATCAGATGAGCAACTGACCAAGGATATAACTCTCGCCGAGCAGATAGCTCTCCATTATGTGGATTCGGAAGCAGTTATAGAACTACCGGCTATGGAGGTCAAACAAATCGATCCGCAACTATACGAACAAAAACGCATCGAATCCTATCATATCTCTACCCCTAATGTCCGCTGGATGGGTGGCTTAATAGATACCGCAGTGTTGCTTGGGTTAGCCCTGATTATTTTTATACCGTTTGGATATTTAGCTTATTTTGGATATTTTTTGGAGCACTTGAGTACAGAAGATTATCTCATGGCAGGAGGATGGATGTTGTTGCTCTATATATATTATTTTGCACTGGGTCACTCATGGAGAGGCAGAACGATAGGAAAGAAAGTCATGGGAAGTTATCTGGTAGATATAGATGATGACAGGCTTTCGGTATCCAAAGCTTTGTGGAGAGTTTTGGCGAAACTGGGCAGTATACTCTTTTTGTTGATAGGGATTTTTTGGATACACAGAAGTACATATCGCCAGGCGTGGCATGATACTGTAGTAAAAAGTTTTGTAGTACATAAGTCATGATATTAGCACAACCATATTGGCTCGGATTGATAGCTTTGATTCCGCTGATTTTTTTTCTGAAAAGTAAAAAAATAGAAAAAAGAAGTCTGGCATTGCCGAGTTTGAGTGGACTCCAAAATGCGAAGGGATGGCGCGTGCGCCTACTGCCTTTGTTGAGCTGGCTGCGTGCTTTGGCATGGATTATGTTGATAATAGCTATGGCGCGTCCCCAAGAAACATGGAACGAACGAGATATCAAGGGAGAGGGAATAGATATCTATCTGGTACTGGACAATTCGAGCAGTATGCTCGCACAGGATTTTAGACCAAACCGCTTGGAAGCAAGCAAAGAAGTAGCTAAGCAGTTTATTGATCGAAGACCTTATGATCGCATTGGGTTGAGTGTATTTGCAGGAGAGAGTTTTACGAAATGTCCGGCTACGATTGATCATCGAATACTAAAAAAGATGATGGATGAGATCCGGGTGGGGCTGCTTGCTGATGGAACAGCTATAGGAATGGGCCTAGGCAATGCTGTGTCTCGTCTGGCTCGGAGCGAATCGGAGAGTAAGGTAGTCGTGCTTTTGACCGATGGTGTCAATAATGCAGGCTATATCAAACCGATGACCGCTGCACGACTCGCCAAAGAAGATAATATACGTCTCTATACCATCGGTGTCGGGTCACGGGGTAGAGCACTATCCCCTATCAGCCGAAAGCGTAACGGTGATTTTGTATTCGGGATGGCCAAAGTAGAAATAGATGAAGAGCTACTCAGAAGAATGGCCAAAGAGACAGGAGGCAAGTATTTTAGAGCACTAAATAGGAGGGATTTGGAAAAAATTTATGATGAAATCAATCAACTCGAAAAATCGGAAATCGAAGTCAATATCATTCAGCATCGAAAAGAGCTTTATCTAAAGTTTTTACTCATAGGTTTTATTTTATTGGTTGTGGAGTTTTTGTTACGAACATTTGTTTTTAGAATATTGCCCTAAGTATGGAAGTACAGTTTGGACATAGTATCTACTTTTTGTTATGGCTTTTGATAGCAGTCCTCATCGGGTTGTACGCTTACGCCAATAAAAAAAATAAAAATCGTCTAGCCTTACTGACAAAAGATTTTGTAGCACTGATAGATGACAAGAAGTCCAAAATTATTTTTTATCTATTTATAGCAGGCTTATTTTTTTGACTATAGCCGCTACGAATCCTCAATGGGGTAGCATGATGACTAAGGTGAGCAAACAGACGACGGATGTCTTGGTAGCCCTAGATATCTCAAAAAGCATGCTAGCAGAAGACCAGAGTCCAAACCGCCTCGAACGTGCAAAACGCTTTTCGAAAGACCTGATTAAAAGTATTCGCTCAGAGCGTATCGGAAGTATATTATTCGCCGGAGAGGCTTATCTGCAGATGCCCTTAAGTCATGATTATGGTGCAGCTCAGCTATTTCTTTCGGGTGCTGATGTGGATATGATCTCTAGTCAAGGAACTGCACTGGCTGATGTCATGGTACTTGCAGACAGTACATTTGGCGACCGATCTGCCAACCAAAAGGTGCTCATCATCATCACCGATGGTGAAGACCATCAAACGGAAGCAGTCGAAAAAGCCAAAGCTCTCAGTCGAGAGAACGTCGTGATTTTTACTATAGGAGTAGGCTCCACCGAAGGAGCTTATATTATAGACAGTGCACAGCCCGGTCGCATCTATCTCAAGGACAAAAATGGAGATCTTGTACGGAGTAAACTCCATGACCAACTCCTCAAAGAAATAGCCAAAGTTTCCGGAGGTGGGTACTTTCATATCGACAACGCCGAAAATATTTTTAAAATGATCAAAGCTCATCTCAAAACTTTAAATAAACAAAAGGAAGGAGAGGTATATTTTGAAGCCAAAAGGAGTTTTTATCAATATTTTTTGTTTGTAGGCCTCATCTTACTGTTTGTAGAAACCTATCTGCGAAAACGCTGGAATGAATAAAAATACATCATGTATCGACTAGTAGTAACTGATGGCTATACAATGAATCCCGGAGACCTTTCTTGGGAGCCTCTCCACGAGATCGCCTCTGTAGTGTATTATGATAGATTGACTCCTCACGATATAGTCAGTGCATGCGCCGATGCAGATCTGGTCATCACAAATAAAACCGTTTTTGATCAAAATATTTTGGCCCAACTACCTAAACTGAAAGCTATTTTTGTCACTGCTACAGGCTACAATAACATCGACATCAGTTCAGCACAAAACCAAAGTATAGCCGTATATAATGTCCAAAATTATAGCACCGAATCAGTAGCACAACACGTTATAGCTTGTATGTTGGACGCAGCCAATAGCATCCGGCAGTATATCCGTTCGGTACGACAAGGGGACTGGCAACGGTCACAGGATTTTAGCTACTCAGTGGCTCGTATTACAGAGCTCAAAGACAAAACTATCGGTATCGTAGGGTATGGAGACATCGGGAGACGCATAGCAGAAATGGCGCTGGCATTTGGACTCCGAGTGATGGTCTATTCCTCGCATCTACAAAAGAGTACCGAAGGCATCACTTTTGTAGATTTGGACGAATTATTGGCCCAAGCCGATTTCGTAAGCATCAATACTCGACTCACAACATCCAACCAGTATTTATTTGACAAAAAGACATTGGCCAAAATGAAATCTACCGCTGTATTGATCAATATAGCTAGAGCACAATTGATCGTAGAAAAAGATCTGTACACTACACTCAAAAAGCGACGCATAGCAGCAGCATATCTAGATGTCCTGTCTGAGGAACCTCCCACCAAGGGCAATCCGCTGATCGGACTACCCAACTGCTATATCACACCGCATGTGGCGTGGTCTACATTTGAGTCCAGATCCAGATTGTTAGAGACGACCATAAGCAATATAATAAGTTTTATGGACGGCTCTACTAGCCTAAATCGAGTTGTTTAAATATATAGCCCTGTTGTTCTAGTGCCATTCCAAAGAGTTTTTACCAATTGACCTAAATGATTGTAAAGCGAGATTCTGAGGGAGGTCGGATTATAAGACTGTAACTCTAGAGTCAATTGTCAGACTTATCATTGGGGATCCTTCCAAAATCGGTGTTCGATATTCCTTGTTCGATAATCCTTATTTCGCAGCTTTATTAATGGCTCTAAATACCTCATAGGCGCGCACTACGGCACCTTCCATATATCCAGGGTATGTTTTGGCAGTTTCCGATCCGGCTATATAAAACTCCGGCCATCCGCTTCTATTGAAGATAGGATGACCGTTGTGCTGATGCGGCATCATAGGTCCCGAATAGGATGTATAAGTATATAGCTCATCTCTCCACAGATATTCATCATACCGTATAAAATTTTCTACCTGAGGACCAAAGTATTTGCGTAACTGATCTAAAATGACCATCAAGCGTTGAGCTCTACGAGCACGGACATATCGATCATCCAAGAATCCAACTAAAGCATGTCGCTGATGCTCTTCATCAGAGTGATCATACATTTCGGTAATGGGACCTCTACTAATAATAGTGCCGCTATAGGATGTTCGTCTCCAAAAAGCCTCTTCATAGCTCAATGCTATTTTTATAGATTCACCCATCCAAGTATGTGTATGACCGGCTATATCCACAATCTGCTCATCAAGTCTTGGTTTGAAATCTATAGCGGAGACTAGAAGAGCAGGAGGAATAGTACTGACTACCCTGTGCGCAGTATATGTTTTGTCCGATGTGCGTAGTTCAAAATGCGTATCTGATTTGATTATGGTTTTGACCTCTTGATCTAAGACGATTTGCCTCGAAGGCAAATGCAAGGCCAACTGTTCTATCAACCGATGTGATCCTCCTTTGATACGATAACTGGGCTCTGTGTCGGTGGGAATAGGGATGAGCTCTACCTGATGCGGTCCTGAACTAACCGCATCATAAAATGCATGAGAACCCATATACTGTTCAAAATAGTCTAATCCTAGTTCATCAAGCAATTTTACAAGTGTTTTATGCTTTTGACCAAACCAGGTTGCTCCCATCTCTATAGGCGGTTGGTTGGGATTGTATTGTGTACATATACGTCCTCCTAACCGCCGGCGTGCTTCTAATATGACTAGCCTATAGCCCGACTGTCTGAGCAGATATGCCAAGGTCAGACCACAGAGCCCTGCCCCGAGGATAATCATATCATATCTTGTATCCTTCACATATTTATATTTAAAAAAAAAACAGATCAAGTCTCTTTGTGTGCAATAATTTCGACCATTGCGGGAGAAAAAATAGTGGACAGAGGATTTTGTTCTAATGCATCCAAATCTATTAAGGCCTGATCTAACTCCTTTTGAGTCAATAAGGACAATTTGACAAGCTTCGGAAAATAAATCCGGTAAAAACTCGTCGGCCATTGCCAGGCTATCTCTGCGGGTGTAGCTAACTTGCACATCAAACGGATGCCCTTGACGCGCATACCCAGTGCATCAAATATTTGTGGCATTCGTCTTCCGATATCGATATCTCCGGGCTGATCTTTAAAACTCTTGTAAGCTGCAGCTATGGCACGATCCAATGCCGGATAGTTGGGTTCTGTCCTGTGGGTACCCCAGTTGTAGTATTCATGAACAACTATAGATCCACCGGGCTTCAGTGCCGTAAGGAGCTTTTGTAACAGTTTTTTGGGATTGGCTACCCAAGCCAGAGCCCAGCGACTGTAGATACCATCTATACTGTCCGGTGCTAAGGTCAATTGATCAAATGCACACTCCATGGCCTCAATGTTTAGCTGCTCTATGTCAGCCATTTTTCTCAAATGTCCAATGTAGTGGGCTGACTTGTCCACAGCGATTACCTTGCCGCCACTTCCTGTAATATAGGCCAATTCTCTCGAACAAAAACCCGGTCCACAACCCAAATCAAGTAGAACTTGATCCTTTCCAAATCCTGCCAATCCCCATCCCCGCTGGGCCTCGGATGCCCATACTTGATGCTGAATCCCTAATCGGTGAAGTTCAGCAGAATCTGTCCCTAAGATGTACGCATTAGATTCTTCTTGAGCCATCTGGTTATATCATCATCTTTATAAAAATGTAAACTTAAGAATAATCATATAATAGTAAGCTCCATGGGATATCATAAAATTTTTTTGAAAAAAATCTAAAAAATATTTGTATAACTAAATATTACGTTATATATTTGCTTTTATAGTTGAATTGCTTATATTTATAGTCCTGTCAAAATATTGAAATTATTGAATTATGAAAAAACTTACCAAAGCAGAAGAAGAGATCATGCAGATGATCTGGGATCAAGAGCCCTGTACTGTACGTGATTTGATCAACAAAATGCCTTCTCCTAAACCTCCTCACAGTAGTATTTCGTCGATTGTAAGGATTTTGGAGCGCAAGGGTTTTGCCGGTCATAAAGCATACGGGCGTACTCATGTATATCACTCGCTAGTGGATAAAAAAAGTTACTCGCGTTTTTCATTAAAAAACTTAGTCAGTCGATATTTTGAGGGAAGTATGAACGAACTTGTTTCTTTTCTTGTCCGACAGGAAGATATCAAAGTAGAAGAATTGCAAGCACTGATTCGAGAGCTTTCTGCTAAGAATCAAAAAAAACAATAAGCTATGTTTACTTATCTATTTCAAGTCAGTTTTTGTTGGCTTCTATTCTATGCTCTTTATCTATTATGGCTTCAAAAGGAGACCTTTTTTGGATTTAATCGCTTTTATTTGTTATCTACTTTGATTTTGGGTTTATTGATTCCATGGTGTGCCGGATGGGTCTCGTCGTACTCAACATCTACGGAACTGTATCAGGTTATGTCAGATCTTGTAACAGTATCCGGACAAATTACACTCCCAACAGAATCATCTACGTTATGGAGTTCCTTGGCGTGGAGTAAAATCTTGTGGATATTATATCTGACGGGTGCTATGATTTTTAGTTGGAGACTATGTGTAGGATTGTGGAGGATTTATCGTATTTACTCTACTGCGGAACGCATAAAGTTCGAGGGCTATACTCTTGTGCGAACGGATGATCTCTATTGGCCGTTTTCCTTTTTCAGGGCAATATTTATATCCAAGCAACTACCGGAAGATGATAGCTTGGAGATCATACTAAAACACGAAAAGCTACATATAGCTCAAGGGCACTCCATCGACATTTTGATGGTAGAGCTGCTTACTATATTTTTTTGGTTCAATCCGATCATCTATTTGTATAAAAAATCAATCAGACAAGTGCACGAATATTTGGCAGATGCGTATGCCAGTCGGACCATACGGAAAGATGATTATGCACAATTACTGATTCGCCATACTCTGCCCAATTACGATTTTGGGCTCGTTCATAGTTTTTATCATTCACAAACAAAAAAAAGAATAAAAATGTTATTTCAAAAAAAATCAAAACATACAAAGTACTTCAAATATGTGACTGTAGTACCGATTATTTTGTTCTCTCTATTTACATTTGCAGATCGCGATTTTTCCATCACAAATTCTGTTATCCAAGAGAATCAAAATGTGTTAGATAGCTTTCCGGCACAAACAATTTACAAAATTGTAGATCAGATGCCTAGATTTCCGGGATGTGAGGATATGGATGGTGATGATGATGCAAAAAAATCCTGTGCAGATCAGAAAATGCTTCGCTATATTTATGAGCATATCAAATACCCAGAAGAAGCAAGAAAGAAAGGTATAAGTGGCCAAGTGATAGTTTCCTTCATTATAGAAAAAGACGGTTCTATCTCTACACCTACCATCATCAGAGATAAAGGTCATGGTTTGGGACAAGAAGCTTTGCGCATAGTTAAGAGCTTCAATGATATGCCGGTACGATGGACTCCGGGTCGTCAGCAAGGAAAAATCCAGCGCGTGCAATACAACCTACCTGTAAGGTTTAAGTTAAGTGATGAAAAGCACAGTACTACAATAGC
>JAJRUR010000143.1 GCA_024277695.1 Bacteroidota bacterium
AGGATCTGCCCCAAACACATCATCTCCCAGTGGGGCCGCCATCATAGACGATTTCATGTCCACAGTAGGTTGTGTGACCGTATCACTGCGCAAATCTATTTTCATAAGTTCCGGAATTAAAGCTGGATGCCAAAGTTAAACTTTTAAAAAAAATAAATGGTTGTCCGGCTGTGCAATATCCTATAATGTGTCACCCTGTGCTGTAAATAAGTGTAATTCTACCCCAGTAGGCAACAGCGACCTAAAGTCGAATACTTTTTCTTTGAGCCTTGAGATATTACCGGTACGCTCAAAATAAAACTGCAAGTTATGCGGACTATTGGTGATACCGTAGATGCGCAAAGCCCCATTTTCGCCAATAGAAAAAACTGAATAACGACCGATAGATAGAGTATCCGGTGGTGCTGAGATCTCTTCGATCATCTGATAAAATTGTGTTACTAGCTGAGGACCGCGACGGACATCGAAGTCATTGAGATAAGCCCAAATGAGATTTTTGGGTGTCTTGTAAAGTGTTGTATAGGCTTGATTTAGGCCTTTGTCCTGCTCTATTGTCAAATGATAGCTATCATCAGAGACTACGAGTTTGCCTCGATTTTGGAAGTATTTCAGAAAGTCTATCGTCAGCCCATAATCACCGACTTGATCAATCGGTAGATCAATGTCCTCGATTAGTATATCAGATTTGCTGTAATCACAATCTGTTGGTTTTAGTATGCCCTTGATATGGATCACAATCTCCTTTTCTCGTTGCTCAAGTGTATAGTCCAGTGCAGAGGCATTACATGCAATGGCAGCATCGCTTTTCAACCTACGATATACTTGAGGATTTTCGGGTTGGAGGCGCTCTAGTAGGAATACCGTAAAATCGCTATCTATATCTACAACCACCGTACCCCCTGGATCCCCTTCCGGACTACAAGCCCATAACAGTGGTATCCAAATAAGACAAATAATTATGTATTTTTTCAGCATCTTTCTTTTTATCCGCTCTATATTCTGCAAAATAAGTTAAAAAATCGCAAAACCAAGCATTGCACACTAATTGATCATATCTACATGCATATAACGGCTATATATGCAAATGGCTGCCTTCATCGCTTTGACACCCACATTATCTCTATGCCACTACCAGGTCAATCGGTGTGCCACAAGATAGTTTATTTGCAATTTTCGGACGGAGCATATTTTGGCGATAAGTTATATGTAACTGTTATACTGTGATTTATATATTATATAATATTCTAAACCCATAAGATATTTTAAATATCTTAAAATTCAAAAAAAATCCTTCAGAAATCAAACTAAAAACCCTCGCTTAGATATTCTGATGACCGCTGATAAAGCATTCTTAGAATGATTTCGTCATCAAAAACTGATAAATCCATTCGAGTGCGCTACTTTTGCAGATCTATGGATAATATAAGAAATTTTTGTGTCATTGCACATATCGATCATGGCAAAAGCACCCTATCGGATAGGATGCTAGAACATACTGCTACCATCAGCCAGCGCGATATGCAGCATCAAGCACTTGACAATATGGATCTTGAGCGAGAACGAGGCATTACTATCAAGAGTCATGCCATCCAGATGAACTATCAGCACTCTGATGGAAAACAATATGTTTTCAATCTCATTGATACCCCTGGACATGTGGATTTTTCCTATGAAGTATCTCGCTCGATAGCAGCATGTGAAGGTGCCCTTCTTTTAGTAGATGCTTCTCAAGGCATACAAGCTCAGACGATATCCAATCTCTATCTGGCTATCGAACACGATCTCCACATTATCCCCATACTCAATAAGGTGGATATGGAAAGTGCTCAAATCGATGAGGTCTCTGACCAAATCATCGACCTCATAGGCTGTGATTTGGACGAGATAGTATTAGCTAGTGGAAAGACCGGTATAGGGATTGAAGACATTTTTACAGCTATCGTTGATCGCATTCCTCCTCCGCAAGGTGATGAAGCTGCTCCCTTACAAGCTCTTATTTTTGACTCCATCTTTAATTCCTTTCGAGGAGTTATCGCATATTACAAAATAGAAAACGGCATTTTACGAAAAGGGGATGCAGTCCGATTTATGAATACCGGAAAAGAGTATTTTGCAGACGAAATTGGGATACTGCAAATGAAACAAATACCCAAAAAGGAGCTAAAAGCCGGCGATGTGGGTTATATCATTACAGGGATCAAGGAGTCAAGAGAGATAAAAGTCGGCGACACAATTACCCTTAAGGATCATCCGGCAGAAGAAGCAATCCAGGGTTTTGAAGATGTCAAGCCCATGGTATTTGCGGGAATCTTTCCTATTGACAATGATGACTTTGAAGACCTTCGAGAGGCACTGGCCAAACTCCAACTCAATGATGCTTCTTTGGTCTATGAGCCGGAGACATCCGTCGCTTTGGGTTTTGGTTTTCGCTGTGGATTTTTGGGTATGCTCCATTTAGAGATCATTCAAGAGCGATTGTCTAGAGAGTTTGGACAAGAGGTCATCACCACGGTCCCCAATGTTTCTTATAGAGCACGAAAGAAAAAAGGGGAGCCTTTTATCGTCAATACGCCTACAGATCTGCCCGAGCCTACGGTACTGGACTATGTAGAAGAACCATACATCGAAGCTCAAATTATTACAAAACCGGAGTACATCGGACCTATTATGAGCTTAGCTCTCGAAAAGCGAGGTGAACTGACCAAGCAACACTATTTAACCCAAGAGCGTGTAGAATTGAGTTTTATTTTGCCTTTGGCAGAAATTGTTTTTGACTTCTACGATAGACTGAAGTCTATTTCCAGAGGTTATGCTTCATTTGACTATCAACCCTTGGACTATCGAAAATCCGACTTAGTCAAACTCGATATCAAACTCAATGGAGAAGACGTTGATGCACTTTCTGCTTTGGTCCATAGAGAGAAAGCTGATTTTATAGGAAGAAAAATATGCAAAAGACTCAAAGAATTACTTCCCAGGCAGCAGTTCCAAATAGCCATACAGGCAGCTATCGGGGCAAAAATCATAGCTCGAGAGACTATCTCTGCCCTTCGAAAAGATGTTACAGCCAAATGCTATGGAGGAGACATCACCCGAAAGCGTAAGTTACTGGAAAAACAAAAGAAAGGAAAGAAAAAGATGCGCCAAATCGGAACGGTACAGGTACCACAAAAAGCTTTTTTGGAAGTACTCAAACTCAATGAGTAATAAATATCTAAAGCCCCATAATCCTTATAAATGAAATCACTGTGTTGATGTCTAATCCAGATACAATGAATTCTTGCGGCGGATAAAATGGCGTACATTCATCCAAAATGCCAAAAAAAGATAAACTATTATGGGCGAACCGAATGTCAGAAAGGACAGATAGATAAAATATAGGCGAATACGTGAAGATGCAATCCCTAGATACTCTCCGATCCGATTGCATACACCAAAAAGCGATGTATCCACTAATGTACGTAACTTGTCTATTATCATCTACAACAAATTTTGTCTGAGATCATTACGTCATAATAATATAAATTATTGTAGCTATACTGTATATTCTACCTAACCGCATTGCGCAATATTAACTGTCTCTCTTCGCAACAAAAATACAAAAAAAATAAGAAGCACAAAAACCCAAGGACTGCGCTCCCTTCTTTTTTTAAGAGTGGGGCTGCGATGCACATGAGCGCATTACCCCGTCACTGCGAGGATGCTCGACAAAGCAGTCCCATCAATACGGAGAGGGAAACAGATTACTCGCTTATGCGCTTGACAGCTTATGCGCTTGTGATCCTCGATTTAGACATCTCGGATTATCTCGCTTATGCGCTTGACAGCTTATGCACTTGTGAAGCTCGATTTAAACATCTCGCTTTATCTTCGGCAGCGTCAAGCCCTCGATGCACCATCTCGGCTGTCTCGCAATGACATCTGCGAGGAGTACGACGAAGCAGTCCCATCAATACGGAGAGGGTCACTACGAGACAGCAAACCAAGCGACGGCGCTCCCCTCTTTTTTAAGAGAGGGGGCGGGGGTGAGTATTACTGTTGTCCTCCCCCTAGCCTCCAGAGGGGGATAACGTCACGCCGAGGAGGGACGACGAAGCAGTCGCACCCTTCGGAGAGAGGGTTTTAAACCGCAAAGGACGCATAGGCGGCAGTGGTTATATTACAAAATTTTATGTTTTGACAACTCTGCTCGGAGTTTTTTTATAGAATCTCCGCGAAAGAGGATTTTGCCTTCGGGACTTAACATAATATACTCCGGATAGCTGAATACTTGGAACTGACGAATTAGTGAGGCATCACCGCTAAACTTTTGGATGATCTGTGGAAGCTCCAATCCATACTCTGATGCTACGGTATAGACATCCTCGAGCATTCCTTTTTGTCTAACCAAAGGTACTCCATAAAAGCGGATATTGGACTTGAGAATTAGTTCATTAGCTAAATCTACCGTCTCCGGCAGATGTTTGATACAGGGATGGCACCAATCTCCCCAAAAATAAAATAGAGAATATACGGCAGATGTATGATACTCCCAGTCATTTTGGTAGTACTTGTTCTGCCGTATATTCTTGTCCAGTTCTTTTTGATCAATGTAGTAGCCCTTTTTATAACCGATTAAATGGTTGGGGTCCTCAAGCTTGACAAATTTAATCGTTTTATTAATTATGTCTAGATCTGTAAGCAAATAAGCTTGATTATTATACTTAAAAGCTTCATCTATTAAATATCTTTTTTTGACATCTTTATAATAAATCACAAAATGCGGCCAATATATACCTGCAAATATATTGACATCTACAGCAGTATCCAATAAGGAAAGCCTTGCCTTGTAATTTAATAATGGATAAATGTTTATTTCTGTTGACCTTTTATAAAATTCTACCTCTACAGGCATGTCAAGATAACTAGAATCAATAAATAGTACATTAATGTTTAAATTAAAAGGTGGCTTCTTAAATACAAGAGTCTCATCATCCGCTAAAGTCCTATTATGGTTTTGATCAACAATTATAGTATATTGACGCAACAAGTCATTTTTCTCGATGTGAACCAACATTATTGAATCCAATAAATTTTTTGATATTTCTTCTATGCCAATAAAGTATTTTAGATTGACTGAATATGATCTACAAACTGACTCCTTAAAGTTCGAATAATGTAGCAAGCAAGTCGTATCAGCAACTGTACCGCGATTAAAGGCTAACAAACCTGCAGACCAAGCATCAGCCTTTGTTATTTCACACTTCCGTAATTGAATATCGATTGTATCCTGCGCTGTGAGGCAAGAACAACTCAATATAATAATAAAGATGAGTTTATATATTCTCATAATTATGTCGCATCACGACATTGATCTAAATTATATAAGTTTCCATTGTCGTCTAAGCAACCTATACATACTTGACCATTAGGAGCTGATATCACTCCACATTTTGTTGCACCACTGTTGCATTCAAAAGAATCTGCGTAATCAGCCCATTTACAATTTAATACCCGTACTCCTATTTGACTTTCCTCACTTAACCATCCCAGATCGATCATTTTTTGTATTTCTGACTCGGTAGGTAATCGATATTTTGTCGATAGTACGCGCTCACCATCTATCAATTTATACACATACAATTCTTCCGGCCAGGCAGGCTTCACTTCCTCATCCTTTGCACAGCTAAATACCACCAATCCGATCAACAATACACATACCAAAGCTACTAAATAATTTGATAAATTTTTCATAATACTATAAATTTTTTGTGATCCCTACTTCTTGATCCGGGAGTTTCGGGATGCCTCCCGTCACGTA
>JAJRUR010000144.1 GCA_024277695.1 Bacteroidota bacterium
GTAAGTGGACTTTGGGTATCTTTTGATCGATCATGGACAAACCATGCTCCTAATCTTTGGATAAAATGATGAACAGGCGTTAAGAAGTCTCTGCCCTTCCGGAGTAAATATATACATGCGGCTCCTGTCGCTGCACCACCGATATGCGCCAGATGACCGCCGGTATTGCTCTGACCCGTAAGCGCAATAAAATCAATCAAGGTCAATACCACAGCGATCCACTTCATTTTGACCAGTCCCAAAAACAATAATCGGATAGTATAGTCCGGTGATAATACTGCCACACCCCAAACGATGCCCATCACAGCAGCCGATGCCCCATAGGCTATGGCGCCGGTAGGAACAAAAGGCAAAAGATCCCCCAATAAAAAGAATACCAATGCTCCTCCAAGACCACTCAGCAAGTAGAGGGGCAATATGCGCCGATCTCCCAAAAAATCTCCAAGGATCCGCCCAAACCAATACAGATAAAGCATATTAAAAAGAATATGAAAAATACCTTCATGCAAAAACATATGTGTCACAATTGCCCAGGGATGTTTTATATTGTGCCACCAGTCTGTCGAGATGCTCAGTCCGCGCACGACGCTTTTATAAAAGGGAAACAGGTAGATGACTTTCAGCATCAAAAACACTGCAATATTGATCAAAATGATCTTATTGAGTGTGTGCTTGTGCCATGCCAAGCGTATATCTGATAGGATCGATCTCACCATAATTTTTTTTAACTATAAAGCTGTTTGCTTGACTTCCAATACAAAAGCGTTGCCGCTCCGATCAGTGCTCCACCAATATGTGCAAAATGTCCGATGCCGGTTTGGACACCACTGATCCCCATCACCAAGTCCGTAACTATAAATAACCCTACCATGACAGCAGCTGACATTTCGATCGGTGGAAAAATGAGCATCACCCTCTCTTTTGGAAATAAAAAGGCAAATGCCAAGAATACTCCATATATAGCTCCCGAAGCACCAACCAAGGCATAGATATGATCATCAAAAATATACTCCTGCACCAAAAAAAATAGCCCCAATGACCCCAGTCCACACAATAAGTAATACCCCAAAAACTTCTTGCTCCCCCAAACTTGCTCTACACGAGGACCGAAAAAAAATAGCCCCAACATATTAAAAATAAGGTGCTGCGTATTGCCGTGCATAAACATGTGGGTCACGATCTGATAGGGACTAAATAGGCCGGTCTGAGGTCCATAAAAGTACAGCGGATTGAGTTGATACCTTTGCGCCCCGAACATCTGATACAATATGTACAAAGCGATATTGGCTATCAAAAGCTTCTTGACGATATCTGTCATCGGTTGTCCCATATTCTATTGCTTAAAACGTTTTTGGAGTTCATCCTGTTCTAAAGTGATCAAAGTATATCCTCCACCGGGTCTTTCGTAGGGCATATCACATTTAAATAAACTGCTGATCAGCTCATTTATTTCTGCGGGGTGTAGCTTTTTGTCTGTAGGCATAGCGCGCCGTTTGGCCAATTTTAGGAGGAGTTTTTCTTTAAGATCTGCGGATTTGGACTTTTCAGAGCTCAAAGAGTCAAACAGATCCAAGAGATCTTCTTCTATCTGTAGTTCTGTATATTGTTGTGATGCGATGGACTCCGGAATCCCTCTAAGGATAAAAGTCCCGTAGCCAAACTCTTCCAGATCATAGCCCAGATCACGCAGCAAAGCGATATTGTTTTTGATGAGTTCATCATGGGCATCGAGTGACTTGAGTGTGATAGGAAAAAGGAGTTGTTGTGTCTGTGCAGTATCTGATTGTGTATTGAGCAGTTTTTCGTACAATATGCGTTCGTGTGCTGCTTTTTGGTCTATGATGACCAGACCGGATTTGATTTGGGCGAGGAGATAGCTATTGAAGATCTGAAAACCGTTCAAAGGATTATCTTGAGTAGGCTGTTGTCCAAAAAGGGGACTTTGTTCCGGAGTAGAATCTGAGGGTTGGTCTTGGGGTATCGTAAACTGATCGATGCCCTCAAATGCTTTGCGCCATTCGTCGAGGTTGATGGCTTCTTGTCTTCGGTCGGATATAGGTGGAGATGTAGAGGGTTTGTTGAGGATTTGGGCTGTAGGGTCAAAATTGAGTGTCGGACTGATATTGAATCTTCCGAGTGCATGGCGGACACTTACGTGCAAATATCGATAGATCAGTCTTTCGTCTTCAAATTTTATTTCGTGCTTAGTAGGGTGGACATTGACATCGATGGTTGCGGGGTCGAGTTGAAGAAAAATAATATAAGCCGGATGATGATTTGCGGGTAATAGATTGGCGTAAGCATTTTGTACAGCATGGTGGAGATATGAGCTTTTGATGAAGCGATTATTTACAAAGAAATACTGCTCTGAACGATTTTTGCGAGCAAATTCGGGTTTGCCTATATAGCCACTTATACGTACCACTTCGGTGTCTTCTTCGATCGCCATCCACTTGGCTTCGTCTTTTTTACGTTTGAAGAGATATCGGATGCGTTGTCTGAGCTTGCCGGATGTCAGGCGATAGAGTTCTCTTCCATTGTGATGCAAAGAGAAAGCGATTTCGGGATGTGCGAGGGCTGCTCTATAAAACTCATCGATGATGTGTTTCATTTCTAAGGCATCGGATTTCAAAAATCTCCGTCGTGCCGGAGTATTGAAGAAGAGGTTTTTGATGCTGATACTCGTACCTACCGGATGTGCACAGGGCTCTTGACGTATAGTATCCGTACCTTGGATGCGGATCCGTGTGCCCAAATCACGGACACTATGTCGGGTCTTAATCTCTACCTGAGCGATAGCTGCTATTGATGCCAAAGCTTCACCTCTGAAGCCTAGGCTCGTGATATGTCCGAGGTCTTCGGCGAGTCGAATTTTGGAGGTGGCATGGCGCTCAAAAGCCATTCTTGCATCGGTTTCGGTCATTCCGGTACCATCATCGATGACCTGTATGAGTTTCTTACCCCCCCCTTCTATAATCACCTTGATATGGCCGGCTTGAGCGTCGATAGCGTTTTCGAGCAGTTCTTTGAGAGCCGATGCAGGTCGCTGTACGACCTCACCTGCAGCTATCTGATTAGCGATAGCGTCCGGAAGTAGTTGAATGATGTCTGCCATAAAACTTCTTAGCCTTACTTAATAAAAAAAATCGATATGGTCATGCTGCCAAAAATACGACGAAGTGTAGGAATTAAGTAATTTACTCGAGTTTCCTTAGTTACAAAATAGAAAAAAGGGGGGTTGGTTTTATATATATATCTGTATTCCAGCA
>JAJRUR010000145.1 GCA_024277695.1 Bacteroidota bacterium
ACGAAACGCAATCAAATATCTGACGGAAAACTCCTTCAAAACTTGTTGAGTTGGCCAAAAAGATACAAAGTAGCCAGTGGTGACTTTGAAGTTATTTGTATATTGCATGGAGAGATGTTTTTTTGTTCGTTCCTACAATGCGCTGAAGTTCAGTTAATTATAGCTCACATAACTCCCTTTTTTTCTATTTTGTAACTACCGAAACTTGAGTTAAGTATTTTAATTTTTTTATTAATCATAGCCCAAATTATAAATAAATCATAAAATATCTTATCTTTTTATTAAAGTACTTGATTATCCCGATGAGCTTGTATATCTTGCTGTCCTACATAAACACCAAAGCTATGCATAGATATTTACCACTCTTATTGTTGTTCGGATTGTTCGTATTGGTCAGTTGTAAGGATGATCCGCCTGAAGTGAACCGCATCATTCACTATGACGGAAATAATTTTACGGCACCTTCATTGCCCGAAGGATTTTACGAAGCCTCCGCCCTATTTACATCAGCTCAAGTCAGTCCCTTAGTCGGTGGTGAATTGATAGCAGTAGAGTACTATATCTACAGTATACCATCTAAATGCGAGATCAAGGTCTATGACCAAGCCAATGGAAACGAACCTGGAGCTGTCATCTATCAGCGAGATGTGACTTCTGAACTCCGTGCCAATGCATGGAATATTCACTCGCTCACCATTCCTATTGAGATCATCGGTGATGGATTTTGGGTAAGTGTGGCATTTGAGCATCGCAGAGACCAGCAGACCATAGGGTGTGATGCCGGCCCTGCCAAACCAAATGGAGATTGGTTGTATGATGACTTTGATGGAGCTTGGGATACATATCGCGATCGCACAGGCGAAAGCGTCAACTGGAATATTAGAGCGGTCGTCTCAGAACCATAGTGATCTTCATTTAAAAAAAAAACATGGCTTTCTCCTTTGACCGTTTTGGTTGAGAAAATATTGATTTGGCCTTTGGTACTTCCAGTTCCCTAGGCGCGACACCTTTGTATCTCCGTAGGAACGTAACCTTAGTAGCTCCGTAGGTGCGACACCTTTGTTTGCTATTTGTCAGAGGACAACCTTTTTTATCAATATCCAAATAATTCTTCCAAACTGACTTCTTTCAGTGTGCCAAAATTCTTCAGTGCATCCATATCCAAATCCGATTTTTTGCCGATGACCAGTAGGCGGTATTTTTTGCCTTTGATGTGCTGGTCAAAAAAACGAGCTAAGTCTTCGTAGTCAAAATCTTGTAGTTCTTTATAGATTTTGGATCGATTATCAAAATTTAGACCCATACGTCGGGCACTTTCAATCGACCAAAATATAGAAGATTTGGTGATGCGATCGGTTTCTATTTTTTTCTTGACAGCATCTACAGCGGCCTCAAATTGTACCGGAGCTTTGGGCATTTCTTGGAGCAATTGCATAATCGCATCAAGCGCTTCGGGCATTTTATCAGTTTGAGTACCTATAAAACCCAATACATAATGTGATTCGTCGGGTTTGGATGGAGTAGTAAACGTACTAAATGCAGAATAGGCCAGAGCTTTGGCCTCTCTTATTTCTTGAAAAACTATGGAGGACAGGCCACTCCCAAAATACTCTCTAAATACGCTAGCCGGAGTACTGAGATCATTGTTATATTTTTCGTCTTTGGACAGTAGGACAAATTGAGTCTGAACCATGTCATAATCGACAAAGAATACTTCATTTTGATGGATGTCTTGTTCTACAAATTTTTTAGCTTGTGGAATGGCTACCATACCTTTATGGTATTGATGCCAAGTATTGACAATTCTTTGCGTGGACTGGATATCCGGTCCGTAGTAAAATAATTTGTGCCTGTATCCGCTGATAGATTTTATTTTGGCTATTAAAGAGACAGGATTGATCTTCTGGAGTTGTTGATCAGGGATCATGTAAGTAAAAGGGTTGTCAGGTCCATATTTGGCATAATTCATAAGTCCGCCCCATAGGATATTGCTCTTATTCAGCTTAGCATCTTTGCGTTCTTTGATGATGTCTTTGACTAGATTTTGGTAAGCGGGAATATCCGCTTCGGCATTACTGAGCAGATGCTCAAATAATTGGATACCCTCTTCCATTGATTCTTGCAGTCCGGATAGATAGACATAGATTTTGTCGCTGCCGGCAAATACATTATAGCTTAACCCTAACTTAAAGAACTCCTTTTTGAGCTCTTCGGCCGTGTATTTGTCCGTACCGAGGTAAGGTAGGTAATCAATAGCTAGAGCGAGTTTTTGGTCGTGATCGCTGCCTATATCGAGGATATAGTAGAGCGAAAACAGTTCGTTGGTTTTGTTGTCGATATAGTAAAAATCCAAACCATCTGCTGTTTTGGTGCGCTGGATGTCTTTTTCAAAATCAAGAAAAATGGGTTTTAACCTTGTTTCAGGAAGGCTTTTTATCATTTTGGCGTATTCAGACTCTTTAGTCCGGTCTATTTCTAAGGGAGTAATACTTGGTTTTTTGAGTCGGAGTGCATCCTCATCTTTTCCGGTAGTTTTGTAGATGACGATGTAATTATCCCCGTAGTACTTATTGGCAAAATCTACGATATCTTGTTTGGTGAGTTTCTCCATGAGTTGCAGACGCGTATTATATTCCTTCCAAGGGGCTCTCATAATAAAAGCATCTACAAAAGCATTGGCGCGACCTCGATTGGATTCGTAGCGTCGCATTTCGTTCAATTTAAAATCTTTGATGATGGCGGAAATGATCCAGTCTTCAAATTCGCCGCGTTTGATTTTTTCGATTTGCTCCAGGATGAGCTCTTTAACTTGTTGGAGAGTTTGGCCCTGTCGGGGCTGGCCATAGAACTGATGCCATGCATAGTCATGTTGAATGTTCGTATAAGAGCCTGCGCTCAGGACTTTTTGAGACTGTACGAGGTTGAGATCTATAAGTCCTGCTTCTCCATTATTGAGGATCATATCGGTCATTTCGAGCTTGACCATATCTTCTGCGTTGGGATATCCATCATCAAATCGGAAGGAAATGGCGAGCCGCTCCGCATCCGGTCCGGTTTTGGTGATTTCGACGGGTTGACTTATCGGATCTTCTTTTTCGAAAGAAAACTCCGGAATTTCCCCCGGTTGCCAGTCGCCATAATATTTTTTGACTAGGGCTATGGTTTCGTCATAGTCTATATCACCTACGAGGATGAGGGCAGTATTATTAGGTTTGTAGTATGTGTCAAAGTATTGGTGGATTTTGACCATGGAAGGATTTTTGAGATGTTCGCCGGTCCCGATGGTCGTTTGTGTGCCGTAGGGATGTTTTTTGAAGAGTTGGCGCATCATTTCATAATATACTTTACGAAAATCACTGTCCTGTGCTCTATTAAATTCTTCATATACCGTTTCTAACTCCGTATGGAAGAGTCTGAGAACAAGGGTTCTGAAGCGAGCAGACTCTATTTTCAGAAATCGTTCGAGCTCATTGGATGGGATATCATTGGTATACACGGTACGCTCCAGGCTGGTATAGGCGTTGGTGCCCTTAGCGCCGAGCGATGAGATGAGCTTGTCATATTCGTTGGGTACGGCGAGCTTGGAAGCTTCTTGAGATTTTTGGTCTATTTGGGCATAGATCTCTTTACGCAAAAGGGTATCCGTCGTGCTTCTGAGTTTTTCGTACAGATCAGATATTTGTTGGAGGATGATGGCCTCTGCCTCCCAGTTTTGGGTACCCATTTGGTGTGTGCCTTTGAAGAGCATATGCTCGAGGTAGTGAGCAAGTCCGGTAGCATCGGCGGGATCGTTTTTGGATCCTGCCCTGACAGCAAAGTAGGTCTGTATGCGCGGTTTGTCTTTGTTTTGGGAGAGATATACCGTCAATCCGTTATCGAGAGTATAAATACGGGCTTGAGCGGGGTCTCCTTCATAGGACGCATATTCTTTTTTAGGTGTATCAGCTGCTGTTATTATGTCTGTACTCGGATCTACAGTAGTTGTGCTATGATCGGTAGTACTTTTGGAGCTCGAACAAGCAAACAGTAGAGCAAAGAAGAGGAGGAAACTAAGATTTTTCATAGAATGGTTCATTTAAGGAATTTTGGTAACTGTATAATAATCACATTTGTATTGGTACAAATAAAACAAAAAAGATCAAGATATAAAAAACTTTGAGCATTTATTAATTAATAGAACCGCTGTCATAGTTCTATAGTGATTTTTGTGTTATTTTTCTATACTTGTAAATTGTGTATGTATCAGATATACTAGATGTTGATTGGGCACTATACACAGTGCCATCTCAGAGAATAGGCTCGGCCAGTCAATACTTCGATGAATTAAGTCTTGGAGAGATAAGGAGATTCTTTCACTTTAGTCCTATATTTGCCAAATGCCTAAACAACTCAAAGGGAAAAAACTCAATCCCTATTTTTTAAAATCTCAGATCGTAAAACTCCTCAAAAAGAAGACCGGCAAAGCCTATACTGCACGACAGATCATCAAGAAGCTCAAGATCAATAACAGCAAGGGTGATGTAACCAATCAACTCAAGAGTTTGGTCAAAAAAGGACTTGTGTATCGTACTCCGGATGAGCGTTATCGCTGGATATCCGCTACACAGACGGGATCTTCCAAAAAACCAATACGCCGGATC
>JAJRUR010000146.1 GCA_024277695.1 Bacteroidota bacterium
AAACACTCGGCTTTCCTTCTACACCTATTGGTCGATATACACATCCCCTGATATTCGATGCAGGACTCCCATCTTCAAAGACTGTTGTCCCGGTCAGTATGACCATTTCGCTTTTTAAGTCAAAATTCCAAACACTGAAGTGGCTAACGCTCCCTACCATCCTTCCGCCGGAGATCTGTGCCAAACCTTCTTCTCGCCAGATACCCTCCGTTTGGTCAAAGTACCAAAGCGGAATCTGTGTAGCTACCGCATCCATACCATCAGGTACCGGAGCATCGATAGTCACTTCCTTCCCTTCTGCCACTTGAAGCATATTGCCCTGCTCATCTATCAACTCTACGGACATCATACCAAAACTGGTCAACACTTGTTCTGTCTCATCCGTAGCGATACCGATGAGGTTGCCCGGCATCTCTTCGGCAAAAAAGTCTCCGCTAGGATCAATGTAATGATAGGCTACTCGGATATCTCCTGTGTATATATTGCCCCCTTGGTCCGTAACAGAGGATTCCGGAAAATGTATCCGCACTCCTCCATCCAATTCTATTTCGCCGCCTAGTGTTGCGTCTATCGTGGCTTGGACACTCTTTGGCAACAGCCGGATAGTTACAAAATTATTGCTTTTGTCCAGAGCATAATGGACGCGCGAGCCTATAAAATATCCTTCTTTCGATGCCTGGATATACAGCTTGTCGTTTTTAACTACTACTTTTTTGAGCCGAAAAAAACCATTGTCATCTGTCGTCGTCGATTCCGTACCTACAAAAACTTGCGCTGAAGCTACCGCTTGTCCGGATTTGTCCAAAATGACACCAAAGACATCAGCTTCGGTAATAACGATCTCCGGAGCCGGATCCGGCGTAAATTCCAATTTGTCCTGCCTGCAGGAAAAAAGAGCCATCGCTCCCAAAAAAAACAATACATACATGCGATTCATCATAACTCTAGGGTATTTGTGATTTGTGTGTTAAAATATTATACTCTCAAAAAAACTTTATACATTTTTCGCCCTTAAGACAAGCGCAAAAATAATTCCGCTGCCTAGCCAAACACTTATTTTCTAAACTTATTTTTTTGTATGTTGAGGCATATAGCCCGATCAGCTAGTTATTTTTTTTGAATCTCTCTCGCCATCTCAGATACGAATTGCATCAGAATATTAGTTTGACAATGGGATAAATCGTAAATTTGACATCTTATAATAAATATAAACAAATGGCACAAGTAGAACTACGTATGCCCAAAATGGGAGAGAGTATCATTGAAGCTACTATTATCAACTGGCTTAAGAATCCGGGAGATACCGTAGAGGCAGATGAGACGATTCTAGAGATTGCCACAGATAAGGTGGACTCAGAAATACCGGCACCGGTCAGCGGTGTACTTAGTGAGATAAGGTTTCCCAAGGATACAGTAGTAGCTGTAGGAGAAGTCATTGCCCTCATTGCCACAGATGGCGAAACAGCCACATCCGTCTCAGATCAAGTTTCTGACATGACAGCTACGGAGACCACTCCCGTCACCACAAAAGATATACCGGTCAAACAGTCCGAATCCCCTCCTCCAAAGCCGGTAGATCCTGTGGAGAGCAAAAGTTTGCGCCCAACACGATCAGATCGATTCTACTCTCCTCTGGTACGTAATATCGCCCAACAAGAAGGGATTACAATCCAAGAATTGGACTCCATCACAGGTACAGGACTCCAAGGTCGAGTGACCAAAAGAGATCTGCTCGATTATATCGAACAAAGGTCGGATTCCGCCCAAAAGAAAACGCTACCAGCCATAGCACCATCTAGTACGAAGACTCCTACTTTCAGTACAGAAGGAAATACAGAAATCATAGAAATGGACCGTATGCGCCGATTAATCGCCGATCACATGGTACGTTCAAAGCAAGTCAGTCCCCATGTCAGTTCTTTTGTGGAGGCTGATGTAACCAATCTGGTCCAATGGCGAAATAAAATCAAGCAAGCTTATCAACAAAAACACGGTCAAAAGATAACTTTCACTCCACTTTTTGTCGAAGCTGTAGTACGTGCATTGCAGGACTTTCCTATGGTCAATGTCTCTGTGGACGGCACAAAGATCATCAAGAAAAAAGACATCCATATCGGGATGGCTACAGCCTTGCCCAACGGTAATCTTATCGTTCCTGTCATCAAGCATGCCGACCGACTCAATCTGATAGGCCTCACTCAACAAGTCAATGAGTTGGTATCCAAAGCACGGTCCGGTCAACTCGCACCGGATGATATACAAGGAGGCACATTTACATTGACCAATGTAGGTACATTTGGCAACCTCATGGGCACACCTATCATCAATCAACCGCAAGTAGCCATTTTGGCCACCGGAGTCATCAGAAAAAAACCCGTCGTCATCGAAACCGAGATGGGAGATGTGATAGCGATCAGACAGATGATGTATCTTTCGATGAGCTATGACCACCGCGTAGTGGATGGTTTTTTGGGCGGATCCTTTTTAAAACGCGTTGCAGACTATCTGGAAGATGTTGACCCGCAGCGAAGTATTGGCTAATATGATTAAATTGCAGATCATCCATGTATAGATATTTGATCCTTACGATTTGCTTATGTTTAGGGATGAGCCTGCACGGTAATGCGCAGCAATCCATCAAAGAACTACGCAAACAAGCTGACCGCCAATATGTCAACAAACGTTTTCGACAAGCCTTAACCATCTACGAACAAATTTTGGATATACGTGCGGATGCACCGATCAATCGCTATTATCTTGCGAATGCTTACTTCGAAACAGGCAAGCTCGCCCGAGCAAGAAAAGAGTTCATTCGATTGCTCAATACAGACAAAAATGCTGACAAAATCATCTACTTGCATCTTGCTAAGATTTATCATCTCGAATCCAACTACAAGGAAGCCATCCGATTCTATAAACTGTTTTTGCGCTCAAAGGGTCAGCATCATGATTTGTCTCCATATGCAATTGACCAGATCAAGCGATGCGGCTCGGGCATCCAAACCCAATATGCCGAACAATTGGCCTATGTAGATAATTTGGGTCAAAACATCAACTCTGCTTATCAAGAGTGGTTGCCCGTATTCAGCCCGAACCAAAGTCAAAAAATATATTTTTCTTCCAACCGATTTGGTAGTGTCGGAGGCATGCGAAATTCTAAGCACGAGCCGGACAAACTTTATGGTTTTTTTCGCTCCGATATGTATGCATCCGAACAGGTCCAAGGTGTCTGGA
>JAJRUR010000147.1 GCA_024277695.1 Bacteroidota bacterium
AAAAAACATTGAAAACAAGGCCTCACTCTTCTTCTCCTAGAATGATGTCTCCCAGATAGTCCTCTTCTTCTTGCACTTCATAGCGATCAATATTAGGAAATACTGCCTGACTCTGAACAGAAGATCTTGCGACTACTTCTTGCTGTCTTTTTAGTTTTTTGATCAAAAACACTCCCCAAATATAATTGCCCAATAAAACCACCAAAGCTCCCGGAAGGAGATTATCGGATATGTCCTGAACGATAAATATATCATATAATCCATGGAGTGCTACCGGTATCAAAAAAGACCACCAAAGGTATTTGGGTTTTTTACGCACAGAATATTTGTAAAAATAATAACCCATTACGATCCCGAATGCCACGTGTGCAGGTACAGCGGTAAATAACCTGACAAGCATCGTCTGCCAGTCAAAAAGAAGGGCATACATAATATTTTCAGTCAATGCAAAGCCCAAGCCCACCAGTATGCCGGAAGTAATATAATCGATCGGCCTAGTCAGCTCAGAACTCCACTTGCGGTATATCAAGTAGTAGGCAATCCACTTGTACAATTCTTCAGTAACAGATACATATATAAATGCCTCCAACAAACTCGACCAAAAACCCCAGTCATAGAGTCCAACAGAAATCAAGCCCGCTTCTGTAAAATACGAGGGCACAGAAGATATAGCACCGGCCAGAAAAAAAATCAGAAAAGTCCTCTTCTTCTTTAGCCAGCTTCTATCCACAGCGAGATAGTATATGCCCAAAACGAGAAAGATCGGAAGAATAGCGATAATTAATGATGCAAATACGGACATTATACAAATTCAATATTTTTAGCAAGTCAATGATACTAAACTTTTTTGGGTGAGAGCGTGCGAATTTATAGAATTATCATTCCGAACATAAAATAAATGTATAGGGTCTCCGGTACGAAGCGAAAAAAATGATTTAAACTATACATTCAGGTTTTTTGCATCTTTGAGTTTTTAATCAGAAGAGCATGATAATATCTTGTATCGTAGCTATGGCACAAAATCGGGTCATCGGAAAGGACAATCAGATCCCATGGCACCTACCTGCAGACCTCAAGTATTTTAAAAAAATCACAAGTGGACATCATTTGATCATGGGTAGAAACTGCTACGAATCCATAGGACGACCACTCCCCAACCGCAGAAACATCATCCTTTCAAAAAGCTACAGCTACAGCGGGATGGGCTTACTGCATGCGCTTCATGTCCATCAAGCATTGCAGATAGCCTACCAAAATGGAGAAACAGAAGCGTTCATCATCGGAGGGGGACAAGTATATGCATCCACTCAAGGTCTATGGGACCGTATTTATCTGACTGAAGTAGAGGCTGTCATTGAGGGCGATGTGTTTTTTCCGGCTTTAGATATGGCATTGTGGGATCTAAAATCCGAGAAGTGTATGCTTGCGGACGATAAAAATAAGATACCCTACAGTTTCAAAATTTATGACCGAAAAACTCATTGTACCCGAACATCCAGATAGTGTGCTTCTGTCACCCTAAAATATCCGAGTGGATAATGCATCGGACGTGTGATATTAGCTATATTGCCTTTGGCCGGAGCAGGAGGTACATCAAATGGTCCCGGGTGCTGGTTGATCAGTTCAAACAAATAAGTATAGTACGCAAAAGCCTCTTTTGATATCGCGTGCTGATATACTCGAATCAAGGAGCCTTCTACCGGCTCAAAGAAAAAATTAAGCCGCACCTCGTCCACTACTCCGCCGTTCCAATAGCGATCCTCTCCGGGATTAAAAAATACCACTGTATCCTTGTCCAGGTGTACCACCTCCCACAAATAGTAATTATCATACTCTGCGGGGTCAGAAAAAGCACCGATGATCGCCCAAACTGTATCCTCATCAAAGGCTGTCTTTTCTCTACGGACAAATATCGTATCCATATAAGGAACAGGGCGTATCCTATCTGTAGCACTGTAGCGTTCTCCATCGTAGTTGATTTCTAGATTCAATACCGTGCTGTCAGCTAAACTTAGGGACTCGGTAGTATAGATGCCCGGACTCGATTCTCTAAAACGGGTCGTATCTCCTTGCTCGTCGATTACCCACACTTCAGCTCCTTGGGCAGGAGGCGGTGGCCCTTGTTCATAAAAACCATCCGTCAGGCTGAGCTTTATCGTCTGGGTCGTATGTGTATCTTGACCGATTTGTTTTATCAAATTCGCTTCCACTACCAAGCGCTTTTCTCCTTCTTCTAAGTCCACTTCGATGACATCCTGGCATGCCACCACTAAAGTGACTGTTAAGAGGAGTATTTTAGGGTATAGATGATTTATTTTTTTCATATTAGTATTATCGGTTCTTGATGATTTTAAAATTTTTTGTTCCAGCTCACACTCGGTAATATCCCAAAAAAAGCCAAACGAGATGCTTGCGGCACATTTCTCATCTGTTCATCACTACTAAAGGATATAGAAATGGCATTTTTTCTATTGTACACATTGTAGATACTAAATATCCACTCCGAGCCGGCTTTCTTATTTGCCTTGGGTTTGGACTTTAGGGTCATAGACAAGTCCAGTCGATGATAGTCCGGGAGTCGCGCTTGATTTCTTCCTTCATAATTGGGCACTATAAAGCCTGCATAATAGTATTTGTTAGCCGGAAATGTAGCCGGTCTGCCGGTTTGATAAATAAATATCGATCCCAAGCTGACCCGAGGACTGCATTGGTAGCTTGCTGTTATAGAAAAATCATGTGGTCTGTCATTATTGGCGGGATAATATTTGCCATTATTGACACCGATTTCGTCTTCTTGAATTCCCTCAAAACGTCTTTCGGTTTTGGAAAATGTATAGCTGAGCCACCCGGTAAGTGCTCCGGTGTTTTTACGCATCAACAGTTCGAGTCCATAGGCTCGGCCATCTCCTTGAAACAGGACTGTCTCCAACTCATTATTGGCGATAAGCTCTGCTCCATCTATATAATCTACCGTATTGTAGAGTTTTTTGTAATAGATCTCTGCAGAGAGTTCATATTGGTCCTCGTCCATATTTCTAAAATATCCCAGTGCCCACTGATCTGCCTTTTGTGGGCGAATATACGGACCACTTGGTGTCCAGATATCCAGTGGAGTAGGAGAAGTCGTATTGCTCACCAAGTGGATAAATTGATTGATTCGGTTATAACTGGCCTTCAACGAAGATCCGCTAGAAAGCCCCACGGTCATATTAATCCTAGGCTCTAAAGCCCAAAACCTCTGAAGAGAACTCCCGCTTGTATAATCCACTGTCCCTACCCGGGTACCGCTGATATATTTACTCGTCAGAGGATCAAATACTATGGGAAGTCCGTCGAGATAAATCCGCTGAAGCTCCGGTCCTACCCGATCAAAGCCGGCAAGTCTGATCCCATATCTCATACGGATGGTATTACTGATCTTCTGCTGATTATCTACATATAGTCCATACTCCCAAGCCTGCTTTTTGTCCAGTTGATTCGCTACAATGGGTGACTCCGCAGTATTGGGTCGGATAAGACCGGGATTAAAAATATAGCGCTGGAGTTGTACACCAAAATTGAACTGATTGGATTGGTTCAAAAACCAAGAATAGTCCAGTTTAGCATTTAGATTTTGGATAGTCGATGTCCAATCAAATTCGAAAATGTCAAAACTAAAATTATAATCATAGTTACTGTAAATTAAAGAAATATTGGAAAATAGCTTTTTGTTATAGATATAATTCCATCGGACAGTACCTGTGATATTGCCCCAGGTATTGGTAAACAAGTCCTGCAATGTAAACACGTCGTTTCCGATATATGATGACAAAAATAATCGGCTCCGATCACTAAATCTATAGTTAGCTTTCATGTTGAGGTCATAAAAATAAGCTCGATTTTCGTTGTCGGTAAAAGCTAAAAACAAGTCGCCATAAGATCTCCTTCCGGCGAGCAAAAAAGAAGCTTTGTCTTTAAGGATAGGAGCCTCCAATAGTAGTCGGCTCGAGATCAGACCGATGCCTGCCACTCCACCAAAGGATCGCATATTGCCCTCTTTTTGGTGCACGTCGATGACAGAAGATAATCGTCCTCCATATCCGGCCGGAATACCTCCTTTATAGACTTTGACATCTTTGATAGCATCCGAATTAAAGACCGAAAAAAAACCAAAAAGGTGATTAGCATTATAGATCGTACCCTCATCTAACAAGATCAGATTTTGGTCAGCTGCACCACCTCGTACATACAGGCCACTCGTGCCGTCTCCTATGCTGGATATGCCCGGAAGGAGTTGAATGGTTTTCAGTATATCTGTCTCACTAAATACTACCGGAATATTGCGTATATTCTTCATATCCAGTCGCTGGACGGACATCTCTGTAGAGCGGATGTGTTCTTTTTTGTCTTTGGCTTTGACCACTACTTCTTCGAGCTGAAGCTCTCCTTCTTTCATCTCCACATCTACACTTTTGTCCTCGCTGAGGTCTAATTTTTTTGATATAGTCTGATAGCCTAGATAGCTGTAACTGATCTGATAGATGCCCGGACTCAAGGTCAATGCATAATAACCGTAGGCATTGGTATTGGTCCCGATGTTGAGCTCGGGTATATAGACATTGACCCCTATGAGGGCTTCGCCGCTACCTGCATCTTTGATGTGCCCATGAATGGTAAATACCT
>JAJRUR010000148.1 GCA_024277695.1 Bacteroidota bacterium
ATCATTGACAGTACTGATGAGGTTTTGGGAGTAAAGCCCACCTGCCAGTTTAAATCTCAGACGATCCGATATATTGTACTTCATGCCTATGCGTGGTTCAAAAGAAAAATCGCCTAATGAGGCATAATACTGAAGCCGTACACTCGGTTCTATGATCAAACCGCCGAATATTTGCCGCCACATAAAGTATCCCCCGATCTCTGTAGTATTGTCACGCTGGCGTATAGTATTCTCCGCCGAATTGATAAAAACAAAATCTGTACTAAAGCCCCCCACTTCAAATCCATAATTGATCTCGCTATTGGCTCCGAAATATGTAAAGTCGATATTGGCATTAAAGGCATTTACACCGCTGGTACGTTGCTCTTTATCTGCGGGTTGGAATACGGATGTATAATCCGAAACGGATATATTGCCCCGGACGATAAAATCAGATCCGGATGGGATGAGTTTGAAATTGAGTCCGGCACCGACTGCTTTCCAGTCAAAATCTGAAATACCTACAAAATTGGCTTGGTCGTCATAATTAAAACCGAATACATTAAACTTGGACCCATTGGCAGAAGCAAAAGACAGTTTTCCAAATAAATCTGTAAATCGGTAGGGCAAGCCTCCTTCATCAATATAAGAATAGATCTCTTTGGAAGATTGATCTAGATAGGAGTGCTTTCCTGTCAATATAAATGAAGAGCTTCCTGAACCTGGACCTTGATATTTTTTGATGGGTCCCTCGAGCAAGACTTTTGCTTGAAAAGGAGAAACGGATACTACACCACTATATTTCTTTTTGTTACCATCGCGAGTTTTTACATCGATCACAGCGGATATACGTCCTCCATAACGGGCATCAAATCCTCCGGTGAGTACATCGACATTCTGAATGATGTCGGTCTCAAAAACCGAGAAAAATCCAATAGAGTGAAATGGATTAAATATGGTCATTCCATCCATCAAGACCTTATTCTGCACCGGCGACCCGCCACGAATATAGAGCTGACCTCCCTGATCTCCCGTAAATACAACTCCCGGAATTACGGTGAGATATTGGGCAATATCCGCATCACCACTGGTTGATGGCAAGGACTTGATCGCTTGTGGAGTCACCCGCAAGCTCGATATTTGTACCTCAGTCCGCGCCTGCTCTCTCTTAGCGGAGACATCAACAACTCCGAGATTAATACCGGCTTGTTGCATAGTCAATTGCAGATTTCGGACTTGATTGTTTTCCAGACGGACATCCACTACGAGAGAATCATAGCCCAAATACTGCACGACTACTGTATAATCTCCGGGCGAGAGCTTACTGAAATTAAAAAAACCATCCAAATCCGTATTGGTGCCCAAAGAAGTACCCTTGAGATAAACCGTAGCAAAAGAGATGGCTTCACCGTTGTCACTATCTACTATGCTTCCGCGTATAGTTCCTTGACTATAAGCGGATTGTAGAGAGCATATTAGGTAGATAACGATGAGTAAAAGACGAAGGATTTTATTCATAATAGACGGATTAAAAAAATATTGAGGCGCAATATAATAACTATTATCGCGCTTACGAAAAATTAATAGTTTCGCACTCACTTGTAGTACATATTTGTGCCACCATACTTGACTCATTACGCATAGTGTATCACGAATGCTGCCTGAAGATAATATATCACGGAGAAAGAGCATTTTTATAAAATTGAACAAAAGCACCCTTCAGATGTATATCTTTGCGCTTATGAAAAACAGATCGCTGTGGATATCTATAGGTATGCTCCTATTTTTAGTCAATTTTGTAAGTCTGATCTTGATGATCGTAGGATTACAATTCGGCTTTATGCAATGGATAGACTACTTCGGTAGGGCTTGGGGCTTGGGCATCAGACTAAGTTTGGTCATATTCGGTGCAGCACTTGTTTATGCGCAGGTCGTCAGGCAAAATGAATAGGCCGGAACACTGCGATGACTATGGTTGCAACTACACAAAGGGTTATTGTGGCTGGAGGTAATCGGTTAGTGACAGCATCTTCCTACACCGGAGTTTGTCTAGTATTAGCTATCCCAATCTAGATACATCCGTCTAAGAAATAAAATAATTCATCGAAGATTCTGAATTAATTTCAGTACACAAGACTTATATTAGCAAAAAATAAATCTAATATGGAAGATAATAACAAACTCAACGAACGCGAACGCAATGCCGACAAGGTAATACAGAATCATATGATCTGGTCTATGGGAGCGGGATTTATACCTGTGCCTATTGCGGATTTTTTTGCAGTAAGTGCCATCCAACTGGATATGATACGTCAACTAGCCAAACTATATGATATCGACTTTAAAGAAACCGAAGGAAAAGCCGTCATCACTTCTTTGACGGGATCCGGCCTGGCGCGACTCGGTGCCCGTGCTGTCAAATTTATACCCGGTGTAGGCTCGGTAATCGGTGGAGTGACTATGGCTGTACTCTCCGGAGCTTCATCTTATGCTTTGGGAGAAGTTTTTAAAAAACACTTCGAAACCGGAGGCACATTTCTCGATTTTGACCCTGCTCGGCTAAAAAAATACTACAACGAAAAGTTTGAAAAAGGCAAAGAGTATGCGCAAAAAATCAGAAAGGAACAAGAAGAACATTCTTCAACAGTCAAAAAATCTGCCCGACACGAAAGTTTTGACTTAGTCGATCAACTTGAAAAAATAGCCAAACTCAAGGAGGACGGTATCCTGAGTGACGAAGAGTTCGAGATTATGAAAAAGAAAGTTCTCGACGCCGCACGAAAAAATTCCTAATCTGATCTGACGGCAAGATTTCATTTCTGCCAACGAAATATTTTTGGCATCCATATTATGGAGATATGGTCTCTTTGAACTACATTCGTTCTTTGAGTATGAAATGATAACCATATGTCCAATAGAAAACTAGTCGCCGGTAACTGGAAGATGCATACGGATCGTTCTGAAGCCATCAAACTGACTACAGAAATCATCCGATTATCCAAAATGTCTGATGTGGAGATTTTACTGGCTCCACCGCACTGCCTGATACCACTTGTAGGCAACTTGATCGCAGATCTACCTTATATAGAGTTGGCAGCACAGAATATTAGCGAGCATAAATCCGGTGCATATACCGGTGAGGTGTCTGCACATATGCTCCACTCTCTCGGTGTATCTTATGTCATTTTGGGACACTCCGAACGCCGCAAGTATTTTGGTGAAACCGACCAAATCATCCTATCTAAAATACGCAGAGCCATATCTACAGAGCTCAAGGTCATCTATTGTTGCGGAGAAGGTCTTGAAGACAGAAATACAGCTATCCAAAACAAAATCATCGAAGCACAAATCCAAAGTAGTGTACTACAATTAACACCCGATCAGATGCAGGATATCGTCATTGCATACGAGCCTATTTGGGCTATTGGCACAGGCGTGACAGCACGACCGGATCAAGCTCAGCAGATGCACGCATTCATACGCTCGATCCTAGCTGATCATTTTGGAGAGCAAATAGCTATGCAGGTCCCAATTATCTACGGTGGTAGTGTTAAATCTAACAATGCTCAAGAGCTTTTTGCACAAGCCGATATCGACGGTGGTCTCATCGGTGGAGCCTCGCTAGATGCAGAATCCTTTGTCGCTATCACAGAAGCTTTTGAGTGATTGTAACAATTTGTCAGATGTATAATCGAGCTTTATAGGACATTATACATATTTTTTTTTATAATTTATTTGAAAAATTCTCTTTTTATAGAACTTATACTATCTTTGACATATTAAATTAATTTTTAATATCTATAGGAATGAGTCACCTTGTATCACAGCGATTTTTGGAGTGCTTTGAGGCACTCAAAGTATCGGGTAGAGTGAGATCAGCCAGACAGTTTGCCAAATCGCTCGACTACCTTCCTCAGAACTTTAGCCAAATTACCAAGTACCGAAGAGATGTCACTATCGATCTCATCCAAAAGGCCGTCCTGCAATACCAATTCAATCCACACTACCTCTATACCGGAGAAGAACCTAAATTTATAGACTCTAACTCCGATCGGCTCAAGGTGCTGACTATCATCACCGACAGACAAGGTGAGGAAAAAATAATGCACGTCCCATATCCTGCACAAGCAGGTTATGCCGGTGATCTGCTCGACCAAGAATATATCGAAGATCTGCCATCCTACAATCTCCCCGGATTTGAACACGGAACTTTTCGCTCTTTTGATGTATCGGGAGATAGTATGGAGCCTTCGTTAAATGATGGAGACAAAGTAATATGCAGTTTTGTAGAGCCCGGATTACAAAATATCAAAAATAACGATGTTTATGTCCTTGTCCTCCGAAATGAGGTTTTGGTCAAACGCGTCATAGAACATGTCCAATCCCTCCAACAGCTCCAATTAATCTCTGACAACCCACATTTTGATGATCAATTTGTAGATATCACTGCTGTGCGTGAAATGTGGCGCGTCATCAGTGTGCTATCTAGTTTTAATCATCAAAAAACCCCTAAAGTATCGCATGACGAACTCATAGATCTCAAAAAAACGATCAATCGCCAAAGCCATATTGTCCATTCGCTCAAGCAAGTACTAGACAAAAAAGGACTCCAGCTCACATAATCCGGAACATCATTTTTTAGAAACTACAAATCGAGCGGACCATTTACCCCATTTAGATTCTAAGCGCATATAATAAATGCCCTCAGAGAGTGCACTGACATCCACTTGACCTTGGAATAGACCGCGATCTACTTCCGTACCCAGCTGATTGTAGATCTGAAATTTAACCGGACTATCTGTAGGCTGATGTATATAGAGCATATCCGATGTCGGATTCGGGTACAAATAAATATCGGATGTTACTACATCTCGAATATTAGTAGATAAACAGGATTCAATGATTTGGGATGTACTATCACAGCCCATTTTATTGTCTCGGATATCTACTTTGATACTATTCGCACCTTGTATAAGACGAGCACATATAGCCTCAGCATTACAATTGGTCAGTTGTGGGTTGCGATTGATCAAAATCACCGCTTCTGCCGAATCCATACCCAATCGTACAAAGTTCTTCAGATCCAGCAAACTGGGGAGCGATTGGTTTATTTCTACTTGAAATATCTCACCTACATAGCGCAATGCTGCCAAACCTACTAATGAACGTAAAGAGTCTAAGCGACTCAAAAAAAATTTCTTGCCTACAAGCTCCAAGGATCCAAATCCGGTAATCTTCTCCAAGCTTGACATATTCAATACGCCCCAAGTCTGTTCTACTTCTTCTAACATATCAAATCCGGAGATGTCCGTCTGCATATCATTGGCCAATATCACTACACTACCCGCCTGTTTTAGCTGAGC